>CAMASN010000062.1 GCA_945861025.1 Ferrithrix thermotolerans DSM 19514 | reverse complement strand
TGAACACAATGCGCAATCGAGGCGCGAGCGCATAGACGAACGATTTCAGGACTTGCTTGGATCAGTCGTGTGGACAGAACCCTCTATTGAGGCCAAGTGGGTCGAAGTCGTTCCATGTCGACAAGTCGGAGAGCGTGGCGGATCGTTCCGCTCAATTAAGGCGAATCGGCACGTGGAGTTCGAGAGCGATCTCGAACGGAGGGTGTATCAAATCCTCGAAGAATCTCCTCAGGTGACCACCTACTGCGAGCAACCGTTGTCCATTGAATACACCTGGGCCGGGCGAACGCTCCGCTACTTTCCTGACGCGTTGGTCCATCTCGATGACGGGCGCATCGTTTTGCTTGAAGTCAAACCTCAGCTTTTGTGGGCTGACGGTCAGAATGTCGCGAAGTGGGATGCAGCCACAACGTATTGCTCAGATCGTGGCTGGGGGTTCGCTGTGACAGGGGGGAACCGACATCCACGGTTGCTTCTGCACCTTGCAACAAGCGACGAGCTCGAAATACTCGAAGGCTTGACAACATCGGGCCCAGCGAGTTGGCAAGCGGTTTCGACACTCTGGTTCTCGGCTGGACACTCGTGGAGCTCACTTCTCGGCAACTCACTCGCTCACGGCTTCACTCTTCAGCGCTCACCCTTCAGTTTGAGCCGAGTGAGCCAATCACCGTGGCTCCAAGGGGTTCAACGCTTGCCCCCAGCTACGACATAGGCCGCGGCCTAGGCGAGTAACCAAAGTTGCCCGCGTTCTGCCCGCGTCCCGTGCCGTTCCGACCCGTTCCGACTGATACCGGGCTCTGTAGTCTGTGCTGCAAGCAGGCCCGATTCGTACCGCTGAGTTCCACTCAGTCTTGCCTGACCGGACTTGAAAGCGGAAGCCTCGCAAGGGGCCGGGGGTTCAAATCCCTCTCGTTCCGCCAGAGATAACACCAGGGGTGCCAAAGGAATCCGGGGGGATTTGTGCGGATTCTGTTTGTCGACATCGACACGCTGAGGCCAGATCACCTTGGCTGCTACGGCTACCATCGCAACACCTCGCCGAACATCGACTCGGTCGCGGCCAGGGGCGTTCGATTTACCAACGTGTACGCGTCTGACGTGCCGTGCCTGCCGAGTCGCACCGCGCTCACCACCGGAATGTTCGGGATACGAAACGGTGTGGCTAATCACGGCGGAGCCGCCGCCGACCTTGCGTCAGCAGGTGCCAAGCGCGGCTTCTTTTCTCAGATCGCTACCGGCTCGTTGCCGTCCACGCTGATGCGCGCTGGGTATCACACGGCATCGATCTCGAGCTTTCCGCTGCGACACGGTGCATGGTGGTGGACCGCAGGCTTCATGGAGACCATGAACCTGATGCGCGGCTACGGCGCCGAACGCGCCGACCAAGTGTTGCCGGGCGCGCTCGATTGGCTCGATCGCCGAGGCAGCGACGACTCATGGTTCTTGCACGTGCACCTCTGGGATCCGCACACGCCCTACAACACGCCCGACGAATACGGCAATCCATTCGAGTCAGAGCCGGCGCCGGCATGGCACACCGAAGACGTTCGTGCACGAAACTGGCTGCTGCCCGGGCCGCACTCGGCGCAAGAACCATGGGGTTTCAAACCCGACGAATGGGGGCCCCCACCGCCACGTCATCCGTGGAACCTCAGCAACTCGCATGAGGTGAAGCAGATGTTTGACGGATACGACGTAGGCATTCGCTACGCCGACGATGCAGTAGGGCGCCTGCTCGCAAAGCTCGACGATCTCGGGGTGCTCGACGACACGGCGATTCTGATCAGCAGCGATCACGGCGAGGCGTTCGGTGAGTTGGGTGTCTACGCCGATCACATGGCCGCCGACGAAGCAACGGCACACATACCGGCCGTGTTGGCTTGGCCGGGCGTGCCTGCGAGCGTGCAGAATGGACTCGCCTACCACCTTGACATTGCGGCCACCATCACCGATCTCGCCGGTGCACGCGTGCCGTCGCATTGGGATGGCGTGTCGTTGCGATCAGACATCGAGTTGGGGGCGAACAGCGCGGGGCGCGAACATCTGATTCTGAGCCAAGGTGCGTGGACATGTCAGCGCGGCGTTCGCACTGGCGACCACCTGTACCTACGCACCTTGCACGACGGATATCACGCTGCATGGGACCCCGAGATGTTGTTCGATATCGCGGCAGATCCACATGAACAGACCAACCTCATGTCGAGCCACGCGCCGATAGCCGAGTCCGCTCGAGACATCCTCGATCAATGGACCGCCGAGCAGATGCAACGGTCGTTCGCGCCGCGTGACCCGATGCAGACAATTCTCGACGAAGGTGGTCCGTTCCATATTCGTGGCCACCTCCCCGAGTACCTCACGCGCCTGCGAGCCACCAACCGAGCCGAGTGGGCATCGAAGATCGAGACCACGCTGCGTTAGTTTGAGACATGCCTTCTGACTCACCAGCCACCGCTGTCGACTGGCTTGAGATTGCTCGACGCAACGCCCGCTCGGTACAGACCACTATCGGATGGATCTTTTGGGACCCGGGCGCGGGGCATCGTTACCAAGACGCTGGTTTGCCCGAAGCCTTCGCCGGGCCACTTGGCTATATCGCCTCACGGTGCGCACCGTTGGCCGGCGCCGGGGCCAGCGCTGTTGTTGCATCGTTTGGTTCGATCAGCCCCGCAGGGATAAGCGCCGTGTTTCAGTTTCTCGGCACCCCTGAGCGGTTCGGTGACATCTGGGCAGCACGCGATGCAGCCGTGGTCGAAGGGCTTCGCGAACACGCGCCCGACATCGTCGAACCACTCACCGAGATGGCTGCCGAGCTCTGGGCCGTTGTCGATCAGCTGCCTCTCGTCGGACGAGTGTTCTTCGGGGCGCATCTCGAGGTGCCTCGCCCCACCGACCCGCTGCTGTCTGGTTGGCATGCGGTGAACTGCCTACGCGAGTGGCGCGGCGATACGCACTGGGCGTTGGTGGTGGCAGAGGGACTCACCCACGCCGAGGCCTCAATTCTGCACAACGCATGGCTCGGGTATGAGCCCGACTGGCTGGCGAAATCGCGGGGCACATCGCCCGCCGATATCGACAGCGGTTGGGCTGCACTCAATGCTCGCGGTCTGGCCGACGGCCACACGGTGTTACCCGCTGGCTTGGCGTTGCGTCAACAGATCGAAGATGCCACCGACCGATTTTGTATTCCGATGTGGCAAGCGCTTGGGCTTGAACGCTCCATCGAATTCGCCGAGCGATTTGAGCCGCCATGCGAACTGTTGTTGTCACGCGTCGATGAGACAGCGGGCAAGAATTATCAGCCGGCATCACGCATCCGCCAGTAATCACAAACGGTTCACCCATGCCGTACGATCCGCCCATGCAGACCGACCTAAACGTGTTGACTGACGACGAAGTTCTTCAGTTTCATAAAGATGGCTTTGTGGTGCGAGAAGGCTTCTTGTCACCCGATCAGATTCGCGCAGTCAGCGAAGAGGTGGATCGGTACGCCGATGCCGAGCCGCGCTTCGATGGTCGCAACGTGTGGAAGTACGACGAACTGTGTTCGCTCATCACCGATCCAAAGACGCTCGCTGTCATGGACCAGCTCATGGGTGACCCCAACTACGCGCTGCACCACTGTCACGCGGCTCGCCACAACGCCGGCCTTGCGGGCGTGGGTTGGCATCACGACTACGAGCAGATCCCACAGGTGAACCGCAGCCATACACAGGTTCACGTGTTGCATTATCTGGCCGGCCTCAACGGAACCATTGGTGACATGCTGCTGCTGCGGCGCAGTCATCGCGCCGTGATGCGTCGCGATGCATTGTGGTTCTGCGGCACCGAAGAAATCCCCGGCACAGTGGTGCTGAACAACCTCGCTCCAGGCTCTGTTGTCTTTGCCCACTCGGCTTTGGTGCATGCCCGTCGCCCACAACCAGGCGGCGAGGGCACCTCGCGTTATTTCATCGACATCGTGTTCATGCAGGCCGGAATCAAGTGGCCGTCGTATGGCCGCGACGGCTGGCGCGACACACTTGCCGAACTCGACAAGCGCCTCCATGATCCGCATCATCCACACTTGTTCGACGCCGACGCATTCTTCGAAATCTCTGAAGCCGTTGCTCGGCTTGAAGGGCTTGAGGGCAGCGTGGCGCTGCACCTGCCCGAGGCCGACCCCAACGCCCCACGCAAACATGGCGGCTCGATTCCGGTCGTGCAATGAGCACCGACCACGACCTCACATCAGTGCCGCCGCTCACGTCGCTGGTCAATGTTGGCGACGAGCAGATCGCCGCATTTGCACGCGATGGGCACACGGTTGTTCGAGGCTTGGCATCAACCGCCGAGATCGATGTCTACCGCGTCGCCATCGAATCATCCGTGCAGCGCGCCACCGCCCGCCACCCCGACATCGACAAGCGCGACACGTACGGCAAAGCGTTCTTACAGGTGCCCAACATCTGCTTCAACGACGAAGTCGCAAAAATGTTTTCGTTCGCGCCGCGTTTCGCCAAGGTGGCCGCCGACCTGCTCGGAGTCGAAGGCGTTCGGCTCTATCACGATCAGGCATTGTTCAAAGAACCTTTCGGTGGCTACACGCCGTGGCACCAGGATCAGACCTATTGGCCGCTCGACACTGACCGCACCATCACGATGTGGATGCCTCTCGTCGATGTGCCCGCCGATGTGGGGAGCATGACCTTCGCCGACGGCAGCCACCTACATGGCGACCTCGGCAAGTGGGTTATCGGCGACGAATCAGAGGAACGTTTCGACGAGATGGTTCGCGAACGCGGGTTTCCAACCAGCACCCACGGCGCTGTGCGAGCGGGCGACGCTACGTTTCACACGGGTTGGACCCTGCACCGCGCTCCGGCAAACAACACACCGTTACTGCGCTCGGTGATGACCGTGATTTACGTGGCCGACGGCACCCGTGTAGGACCCGACGACTCGCCGTATCGCGCCTTCGATCGGGCGATGTGGCTCGGTGGGGCCGAACCCGGAGCCTTGGTCGGCGGACCCGGCAATCCACTGCTCTGGCCGGTTCGCTAGCTCAACAAGCAGCGCTCCCTGCGCTATGGCGCGCGGCAAGCCTCAAGCGGTACGCATCGGATTCATGACCTGCTCGACAAAGCGGTACACCGGCTCGGTGGACTGCGGATGGCCGAAGTCAAGAACAAAGTGACTCACGCCGAGCCCCGAGAGATACTCGAGGCGCTCGCGGAATTCGGCGGCCTCGGCATCGGTGTCAGGCAACGCTCGTTCGACAGTCATGCTGATTTCGATATCGGCCGGGTTGCGGCCGGCCTTCTCGGCAGACGCGTTCACAATGTCGCGCTTGCGCAACCAATCGGCCTCACCGCGCATGAAGCCATTCCACATATCGGCGAGACGTCCAACCATCGGCAAACCGATCTGCTCGCCCGATGCGCCGATACAAATGGGGGGAATTGGATGCGGCAGCGGTGGCGCTGAGGCCTCGATGATTGAGAAGTGTTTGCCAGTGAAGCTCGGGGAGTCTTCGGTCCACATCGCTCGACAGATGTGAATCAGTTCTTCGAGTTGAGCGAACCGAATGGAAGCCTTCGGAAAGTCGTAGCCGTATGACTTATATTCGTCTTCGCGCCAACCGGCGCCAATGCCCAAAATGAAACGACCGCCCGACAGGGTCTGCAGCGTCGCCGCCATCTTCGCAGTGAGGGCCGGCGGCCGATAGCCCTGGCCGAGTACGTGATGACACAGCAACACGTTTGGAAACTTCGCGGCGAGCCAAGTGAGCGTGGTCCACGCTTCCAAAAATGGATCTGTCTTGGCGTCGAACCCGTAGAAGTGATCGGCAATCCACAGTGAATCGAAATAGGGAAGGGCCGTGGGCAAGATGTGCTGTTCCTGGTACACGACGATGGGCTGATGATCGCTCCATCGGTTGCCGATAACCGGAGATAACCAACCGAACTTCAGATCATTGACCATTGCGATGTCCTCATCTTGTTGCGTGCAACTTCGGCACCCACAACATGCCAGTGCCGTCACGAGTGCACCTTAAGAATGTAACGGAGGTGGCTCTCGCTACGTTGATTGATCGCGGTGCGTCTGGCACGATGAAACCGCTGAACCGGAGCCGTGCGCGGCATGCCCGAACGGAGGTCGCCAGTGAAATCATTCGTTGCTCACGTACTCACTGTTTCGTTGCTCGCGACAGTTGGCGCCATCACCAGCACCATCAGCGCCGTCAGCGCCGCAACGGCAGTCCCCGCACCGCCCGCCGCGTTCGTATCGGTGCAACCGTGCCGCCTCGCCGACACCCGCCCTGACGGCGGCAACGGCTACTCGCGAGTAGACCCGCAAACCATCTCGGTGTCGTCGCTGAATCGCTGCGGCATTCCCAGCCGCTCAACCGCACTCGCCATCACGCTCACCGTTGTAGACCCCGTGGCCGACGGGTTTCTCACGGCCTGGCCGGGCGACCAACCGTTGCCAACCGTGTCGAACCTCAACTTTCAACTTGGCCAGACACGCGCCAACGGAACCATCACCAAGATCGACGATCTCGGCCGGTTGCGCGTGTACACGTCGGTGCCAGCATTCGTTGTGGTCGATGTCGTCGGCGCATTCGTTGCTCAAGGAGCCAACGTGGCGGCCGGGCGATTCGTGCCAAGCACTTCGGCGCGACTGTTCGATTCACGTCCAAACAACATCGTCGCGGCCGGCGCATCAGTAACTATCCGATTGCCTTCGGGTGTGCCTGCCGACGTCACCGCACTGGCTCTGAACATCACCGTCACCGAGTCGACGCGACCCGGCTTCGTCACTGCATTTCCAGCTGGCACCGCGATGCCGAAAGCATCAGTGCTGAACCTCGACTCGTTCGACCAAACACGTGCAGCTGGCGGCATCTTCGGCGTGTCGCCCCAAGGAATCACCCTGTTTTTGTCGGGTGGCGGCCACGTAGTTGTTGACTACTCGGGCTATTTCACCGGCTCAAGCGCGGTACCGAGTAGCGACGGCTTGTTCAGCGTCGTCGATCCGGTGCGACTGATGGACACTCGCCAGACGAGCCCGCTTGGTGTTGGCGTTCCGATTTATCCGCAGGGTGGTGTCGAGCTCGCTGTAAGCCAACACGGCTCGATGGCCTACAACGTGACATCGGTAGATGGTGATGCCGGGTTCATTCGCAGCTACGCCGCTGGAACACCGCAACCCGACACCTCAACGCTCAATCCGCAGGGTCAAGGCGACATCGTTGCCAACTTCGCGATCACTCAAACATCAAACCGCGGCCTTGGCTACTGGAGCCAACCACAAACCAACTTGGTCGTCGACCTACAAGGTTGGTTCTCTGGACCATCGGTCACCGCGACGATCGCGGCGCCCACGAACGCTGCGCCGGCCGCCCTGCGAGCTACCTACTCGGCGTGCACCCACGAGGGACTCGATCGCATCAACGCTGAGCGCCGACGAGCACGAGTTGGGGAGCTCGTCGTGAATCCGGCGGCTCAGGCAACAGCATGTGCGTGGGCTCTGCACCTCGCCCAATTGGCTGGCGGCCTTTCGCATTCAGCGGCCGCCCCTCGCAACGCGGCGGTGGGCTGCCCCACCGGCGAGAACGTCGCATTTTCTACGGCGCCACCATCGATCGCGGTACCGCAGTTGATGGATCTGTGGATGGCATCGCCACCACACCACGCCAACATTGTTTCTCGGTTCTACATAGGGGTTGGTCTTGGTTACGTCACCCGTACCGATGCAACCGGAGCCACCCGCACCTACGGGTCAACTACGTTCGCACTGTGCTGAGGCCGTCCATGAGATTTGTCGCGCTGATTACGACCACGACGATGCTGGCTTTCGCGTCGTGCGCTCACACGAACCAGGGCGGGCAACTCAGCAGCGCTCTGCCGACCTCGTCTCTGCCGACCTCATCGCTGATCAACACAACGGTTCATGTCACCGAGCCAGCCGTGCGAGGCGACCGTTCTCAAGAATTGCCATTCCCCAGCGCGCCACCGTTCAACGGTTCGCTATTAGGAGAATGCGATGCGCACGTACTCGGTTCGTTAGTGCACAGCGAGCCAACGGCCAGTCAGTGGATTGTTGTGTTGGCTCCATCGATCACGTCGACCACAGCCACCCTGCAGATCGCCACTCGCGCCGCTGACAACGCGTGGCGCTGCTCGCTGGCGCCGACCACAGCGCGCCTTGGACGCAACGGAATTCGAGCGCTCACCGATCGTCGCAGCGGCGACGACACCACTCCATCGGGTGTCTTTGGTTTGGGCGTGGTCAACAGCCCACAGGGACCCATCTCATTTTTTGGAAACAGCCCCAATTCGGGCGCACTCGGCGCATACCGCCATATTCAGCCCGACGACTGTTACGGCGCCGAACCCAACACGCCCGGCTACGGACACTGGCGCTCAGATACCACCACGTGCTCGGGTGCCGACGAGCTGCTCCACAGCTTCGGTGCCGCCTACGAACACGCTGTGCTCATCGGCGCCAACTCCGAACCAAACGTAAGCGGCGATGCCGTCGGAGAACCTGCGTTGGCATCAGCGATCTTTCTGCACCGATTCAGCTACACCGCGTCGGGCGCAACCAAAGCCACGTCGGGTTGCATCTCGATTGCACATCAGCCGCTATTGACCGCGCTGCGTACCATTGATCCGAGTCTCAACCCACGCTTCGCAATCGGAACCGCGGCGGCGCTTACTGGTAGCTGAAGCGAGCTACGCCTTCTTGGGCGGCCGCGGGAAGAACGGACTTGTGGTGGCCACATATTCGGCGTAGCCGGGACGGCGTTTGCCCATGGTTTTTTCAAGCATCGGCACCCCCGACACGCGACGCACAAGAATCGTCATCACCAACGAGCCAATCAAGCCCCATGCGGCCGAGCCGGTTTCGGCGGCTACGAGGCCGATGCCCCACCACACGCACGAGTCACCGAAGTAGTTGGGATGACGGGTGTAGCGCCACAAGCCGGTGCGCATCACCATGCCCTGATTGGCTGGGTCGGATTTGAAGCGAGCCAGTTGAGCATCGCCTACGGCTTCGAAGAACAGCCCAATCAACCACAGCGCTACGCCGATGTACGCAATGACACCGATGTTGGGTGTGGCATCGGCTTGCCCAAGTTGCACCGACAACGAAACCACAAACATCAGCACACCCTGTAGAGCAAACACGGTGACAAGGCTGATGAGCCCGAACCGCTGGCCGTAGTGCTTGCGCATCGCGCGATAACGAAAGTCTTCGCCGTTGCCGTGGTTACGCCAAAACAAATAGCCCGCGAGGCGAAGGCCCCACACGGTGACCATCGCAACCAGCAACCATTGGCGAGCGTTGTTGCCGTCGGCAGAGAGACGCACAACCCAGGCCACCACCACGAAGCCCAGACCCCACACGATGTCGACGATGGATGCGTTTTTCAAGATGATGCTCAGCACCCAGGTGCTGAGCATCAGCACAACAATGGCGAGCGCTGAGACCAGCATCGCATGGCTCATGTGAGCTTCCTTTCGGCGCGCGCGGTGAGCGCGAGATCTACTTCGTTGTCTAAACGTAACCACTGGTCGTCGAGCCAGGGTGCGAATGCGTCGCCTGACGGAACCTCGGCGTTGGCCACACGATGGGCGACGAAACGGATCGGTTCGAATCTGCGGCTTAACGCTTTGACAATGCCGCCGAATGTATCGAGTCCCTCGAAGCCCACATGCCACGCCAAGATCACATCGGCGTGCGGCGCACCGCGCATCATCGCGCTTGCGCCGCTGGGTCGCGGTGGAAGCAGGTGTTGAAGGTGCTTGAGCTTGTCGGCACGAACAGCATCTCGCTGCTCGAGTTTGGCCATCGCTACGGCCCGCTTGGCCGGGTTGGCGCGGGTGCCCTCGGGGAAGATGATGCCGATATCGGCCGGGCCGAGTGCGGCAGCGAGACGTTCGATGGCCGCAAGTTCGGGAGCCGAATCGTTGGCGCCACGATCGAGAAAATAGTTCGGCACACGCTGACCGACCACATCGAGACACGGGTCGTTGAGCAGTTCGCGTTTGAGCACATAGTGCGGCCGCATTTTGGCCAAGTGCGTGATCACATACGCAGAAACCAACGAGTCGGCCAAGCTGGCGTGGCGCACGAAGAGCACTGCGGGGCCAGGGTTGAACACGGCGTGGTCGGTGGTCTCTACGCGGATGCCGCAAGTGACCCGCAACGCGTCGAGCAGGTGAGCCGCCCACCAGCGCTGCAGGTCGTAATGAGCGCGACGGTTACCGCGTTGGCCGAGAGCCCACAGACCAAACGCGGCGACGACTCCAACCGATTCGAGCCACGCCCAGCAGAACGCGAAGGCGACGAGCCGAACGAGCGGCAGGCGAAACCTCGCACGCAGCGCATCGGCGAGCACCAGCACAGGAACCCACACGGGGATGAGCAGCGTGAGCAACACCGCGGCGCCGAACAGCGCTGGGATAGTCATCACCCGACGTTGAAGGGTGTTTTTGGAGACACTCACAACACCGTTGTAGCTCATTTCCCGAGGGCCTGCGTCGGTGAGCCGGACAAACGATGGGCGGCGGGCCCGGCGCTACGCCAGGTCAAGGCCAAAGGCTGCTTTGAATCCGGCGTAGTAATCGCTGTCGTCTTCGTGACGTCCCATCTCGACCCACTCGGCGTCGGACATTTTCGCGCGACCCTCGATGAGCTCAGCGCCGCCCCAGCTGCACGGGTAACGCAACTGTGGGGTATCGGTGATGATCGCATGGTGAATCAGTTCGCCCACTTCAAAAGGATCGGTGGCGTTGGCCATACCCGTGGCATAGAACTGAAACAGGCGGCGGTAGTGCGGGTCGTAGGCGCCACTCTGGTTCGGGGCGTCGATGTTCTTAGCGAAGATGGCCGACTTCGTGACGCCGGGCTGAATCACCGCGACGCGAATTCCAAACGGTGCGAGTTCTTGGGCCAAGCCTTCGGACAAACCTTCGAGCGCCCATTTCGAAGTGACATAGGGCGACTGTGCCAGCGCGGCCATGCGTCCAGCGATCGAGGTGATGTTCACGATGCAACCGCTGCCGCGTTGGCGCATTCCGGGAAGCACTGCCTGAATGCATCGCACAGCACCACACAAGTTGGTGTTCATCACATCGAGATACATCGAGGGTGGGCACTCTTCGGCCACGGCGTTACCGCCAACACCTGCGTTGTTCACGAGCACATCGACCCGACCTGCTTGGCGCAAGATCTGGTCCATTCCCTCGCTCACTGAATCGTCGGAGGCAATATCAAGTTCGACCAGTTGCAACTCGGCACCGTGGTCCTCGGCCATTGCCAAAACCTTGGTGGCCTTGGTCAAACTGCGCACGGTGCCAAAGACCGAGTAGCCGTTCTTGGCGAGATGAATGGCCGTCGCGCGACCGATTCCTGAGTTGGCTCCGGTGACGACTGCAACAGGTTGTGACATGGCCGCAACTGTAGATGAACAACGACAAACCCGAGGTTCGATGTGTCAGGGGGCGACACATCGAACCCCGGGCCGTCAAGGAAGGGACTCAGTTGTTGAAGGCTTGGGATCAGCCGTTTGTTGCGCCATCGTTCGTTGCAGGAGCATCGGGCTGATCGGCAGGTGCTGCCGGACGGACGCCATTGACCATGTCGGTGATGCGGGTCTTGGCCTCAGCCACGAGCGCATCGATCACGGTCTGAACATTCACGCCCTTGGCCGTAGCTACATCGGCAATGCTCTTGCCGCCTTGCAGCTCGGTGCGCAGTTCATCGGCAGTGATGCCCAGCGCAGTCGCTGCAGCATCAAGGCCGGCGCCGCGGCCGCGACCCATACCGGGGCCGCCCTTACCTTCGCCGCCCTTACCTTCGCCGCCCTTACCGTGGTGGCGACCCATTCCTTTACCACCCTTATCGCCTTCGGGCATTCCCGCTGGACGATTGGCTTCAAGTGCCGCCGTGATCGAGTCGGCCTGAGCCTGAGTGATCGTTCCGTCGGTAACCAACTTCGACAGTGAGTCGGTGAGCATCGCACCGCGACCACCGCGGCCACCGCGGCCGCCGTCGCCATCGTCGCCACCGTTGGCTGTTGGATCTGCTGGCACCGAAGGCGTAGCAGCGGCAACGTTTGCAACGCTGGCACCCGCTCCGGTGGGCAAATTGAGCACTACGCCAGTGCCGGCGCCAATGAGTAATGCACCGGTCATGCCGGCGATTGCGAGTCGTTTCTGATTCATTTCAGCTTCTCCTTGTTGATCACGTCGAGGTATCGAGGGGTTTCGATCTCGCTGTTCGGATGTACATATCTTGTGCGCCTCACGTATGAGCCACTTCGCGCGGAGGTGAGAGTCAGGTGAGAGACGGGTGTTCGACAATCGGCAGCTCGAAACCAACGATTGCGCCACGCTCTGGGTGGTTCGCCGCAAAGGTTGTTCCGCCGTGTGCTGCCGCCACCTCAGTGACGATGGAGAGCCCAAGCCCTGAGCCAGGTCGTGACCGCGCCGCAACTGCGCGATAAAAGCGACCGAAAACCAGATCGAGATCTTCGAGAGCAATTCCGGGTCCGTGGTCGCGTACAGCGACACGACCCTGAGCAACGCTGATCTCAATTGGCTCTGCAGAGTTATCGAACTTGGCAGCGTTGTCGAGCAAGTTCGTAATCGCACGATCGAGCAACGAGCGCTGCGCCAGCACTACCGAGTTGTCGGCAGTGATATCGATGAGGCGGCCCGTACGTCGGCCAACTCGACCGGCTGCGGACTCGACCACATCGGCGAAGCGCAGTTCGACGGGCGGCTCGTCGGGGCTACGCCCAGAGCCCACGGCCACCACCTCTTCGACAAGGGATGACAGCTCGGCCACTTCGATATCGAGATCGTCGAGCACCTTGGCGCGCATCTCGGCGGGTAGATCGCCGTGACGGCGCAACACATCGACATTGGTGCGCAGGCTCGTGAGCGGCGTACGCAGTTCGTGACCGGCATCTTGCACGAGACGGCGTTGATCTTCGCGAGATCTGTTCAATGCATTGAGCATCGTCGAGAATGCCATGCCGAGCCGACCAACTTCGTCGCGGCCGCCAGCAGCTATATCCATATCGAGACGGCCTGTAGACGACACCTCGCTGGCCGCCTCGGTGAGCGCGCTCAACGACTTGGTCAGGCCGCGGGCCGCGAACCAACCAGCGAAAGCAGCCAACACGACGGCGACGACGCCGACGAGCAAGATGCGCGAACGCAGATCGTGGAGTACCCGATTCATCTCAGCGAGATCACGGCCAAACTGAAACGCTCCGATACGGCGCGGCTGAGTGCGAACCCGAAACTCACGTTTGTCGGAACCCGTGACCGTGCGCAGCACCTCACCCTGACCGGTACTGGCGACGGCCCTCTCGGCTGCATTAACCGGCAGCGTGACGCCATTGGTCTGGATGACGATCTGGCCGGCGGCATCAAGCGCCTGAAACACTTCAAGACTCGCGAGCTGCACGCCACCGTCACCACCACGACTCGGTGGGCCCCCGCCAAAATTGGGCAGCTTGTCGTCATCAAGATTGGCGCCCGCCCGACTCGAGCGCAGCAAGGTTCGATCGATCTCGGCGAGCATGCGAGTGCTTGTGGCGTCATAGCTCAACAGGCCCACCCCGATTGCTGCAAGAGCAGCCAGCGAGGCCAACACGAGAGCAAGTTTGGCGCGAAGAGTCATCGCGCCCGCACCGTGTAACCAACGCCGCGCACCGTATGGATCAACGGTTCGCGACCCGCCGTGTCGATCTTGCGACGCAGATAGCCGATGTACACCGCAAGGTTCTTTGAATCGGCACCAAAGTCGTAGCCCCAGATGCGTTCGTAGATGGTGGTCTGATCGAGCACGATGCCCGAGTTGCGCACGAGTAGTTCGAGCAGATCGAACTCGGTTTTTGAGAGCTCGATCTCGTGGTCGCCAACCCAAACCCGTCGCGCTGGCGAGTCGACGCGAAGGTCACCAACCGAGCACGTGGCTGAGTCGTCTTCGGTGTCGGGCTGAGTGCGGCGCAGGAGCGCGCGAAGGCGCGCAAGTAGCTCGGCCAACGCAAACGGCTT
>CAMASN010000061.1 GCA_945861025.1 Ferrithrix thermotolerans DSM 19514 | reverse complement strand
CGAGACATTGCCGGCTTCGGCGCAAGCGGCCGCAACGGAGGTTGGGCATCGGCGCTCTTGCCGATGGGTCTCGACACCATCGCGAAGTCGCGCGGCCGCGACGAAGCGGTACGTCTGCAACGAGCCATGTTTTCATCGATCGACGAGATTGGTCGGGTCACGCAAGAGCTCGGCATCGATTGTGGCTTCGCCAAGGGCGGCACGCTCACAATGGTTCGCAACCCTGCGCAGGCTCCACGTATACACGCCGACCTTCGCCACAAAGCCAGCTATGGCCTCACCGACGACATCTGGCTCGATCGAACCGAGATCGCCGAGCGCACGTCTGCCACAGATCTGCTGGGAGCCAGCTTCACGCCGCATTGCGCTGCCCTTCATCCGGCGCGTCTCGCTCGCGGTCTCGCCGCATCGCTGGTGGCTCGCGGAGTCACGATCTACGAAGGCACCACGGTGAGCAGCATCGAACCGCATTGCGTTCGCACCGACCATGGCACCGTCAAGGCCGACATTGTTGTTCGCGCCACCGAAGGCTTCACCCCAACGCTCAAGGGATTGCGCCGCACCGTTGTACCCATCTACTCGCTGATGCTGTGCACTGAGCCGCTGTCCGACGACACGTGGAGCAGCATCGGCCTACGCGATCGAGAGACCTTCACCGATGGTCGACACTCGGTCATCTACGGCCAACGCACTGCCGATGGCCGGCTTGCATTCGGCGGACGGGCCGCCCCCTATCACTTCGGCAGCGCCATCAGCGCCGAGTTCGAACGCCCTCGCGCGGTACACGAGATGATCCACGCAACGCTGGTGAAGATCTATCCGCAAGTAGCAGACGCGGCCATCACCCACCGTTGGGGCGGCCCGTTAGGCGCCACTCGCGACTGGCAATGCGGTGTCGGGCTCGACAAGTCATCAGGGCTTGCATGGGCGGGCGGATACGTGGGCGACGGAGTCACCACCACCAACCTTGCGGGGCGCACGCTGGCCGACCTCATCGGCGGCCGCTCAACCGATCTCACCAGCCTTTCGTGGGTCGGCCATTCGTCTCGCCAATGGGAACCCGAGCCCCTTCGCTGGGTGGCTATTCGCGCCGCGCTCATGCTCGCCGCGTCGGCCGACGACTCCGAAACACGTCGTCAGCGGCCCGAGCGGGCCCGCGCTTGGGTCATCGACAAGCTCACCGGCCACTAAGCGCCGTTTCCGATAGTGGTGCCGAACAACTAGTCTGAATCGGTGACCCTCACTGAGACCCTGCCGACTCGGTATTACCTCGATCCCGCCATCTGGGAGATCGAGAGGCATCAGGTTTTCGCGAAGTCGTGGGTGATGGTGGCCAACGACCACCAGCTTCCGAAGCCCGGCGACTACATCACTGAGCAGCTAGCGAGCTGGCCAATCTTCGTGCAGCGCGCCGACGACGGCAGCCTGCGCGCCTTTCACAACATGTGTCCGCACCGTGCCGGTCCCATTGTGTGGGAGGGCACCGGGCACCAAGCCAACCTGGTGTGCCGCTATCACGGTTGGGCTTTCGACAAAGAGGGCCTCTTGCTCAACGCTCGCGACTTTGGCGCCGAGGCACCAGCCGGCGCCTGCCTCAGCAAGATCCGCGCCCAGAGTTGGCGCGGCATGATCTTCGTGTGCCTCGACTCGAGCACCCCCGACCTCATCGAGTGGCTCGGCGGATTCGTCGACCGCTGCAAGGAGTACCCCACCGAGGGATACCGCTTCCACAGCCGCACCATTCGCCACACCTCGATGAACTGGAAGGTCTACAACGACAACTTTGTTGAGGGGTACCACCTTCCGTTGGTTCACCCCGCAATGTGCAAACAGGTCGACGCATTCGAATACATCATCAGCGGCGAAGGTGACCCACGCTGGAACATTCACAATGCACCACGGCGCGAGGGCCAAACATGGAGCGGCGTGTGGGGCTATTTCTACCCCTGCTTCTCGTTCAACATCTTCTCCGGCGGCATGGCCGTTGAGCGGTGGCTGCCAGTGGGTAACGACAAGATGGATCTCATCTTCGAGTACTTCTTCGACGACAACTCAGATGACGCCGACACCATCGTGAAAGACAGCGAAGAAGTCGCCGACGAAGATGTGCGCATCGGCGAGATGGTGCAAAAGAACATTGCGGCCGGTTTGTATCAGACCGGATGGCTTAGCCCTCGTCACGAAAACGCTGTCGCCGAGTTTCATCAACTCGTTCGCGCTGCTGTTGATCCACACCTCGTCTGAGCTAATCGCGGTGCCTGCCGCCTTAACGATGCGTTGTCGCGTCGCTCACCGTTGCTCGTAATCGAACGGTGAACACAGAGTCACCCGACAGCACAGCGCTGCGCGAGAACAACCGTCCCGCTTCCCAGTTCGACAAGCCAAGCTCGGGGCGGTTCAGCGCGAACTGGCCATCGACCCATCGCGTGAAACCATCACCGATGAACGGCGCATCGCAGCGGTCGTAAAAACGTTGGTGTTCGACCGGGTCGCTGCTGATCAGCGAGGCGGTCAACTGCGGGCTATAGCGGTTGAACAGATCGACCGCTTGGTCGATGGAGTGAACCACCACAAGCGACACCTCGGGCGAGTTCTCCCACTCCCACTCGGTGGCGAGCGCTGCCTCATCGATGGTGCTAGCGAACGGTTCTTCAATGCCACCGTCGGCGCGATCGACTCGAACAATCTCGGTGAAGAGTTGTGCCGCAACGTGCGCTGCTGATGCGTGAACGACATGCACGCGAGCCGTGGTGCCGCGCGCTGTGCCTGCAGCACGAACGGTGTCGATAAACAGCGGCACCAGATCGGCCGCTCGATCGGCCACGATGCAGCACACGTTGAGCGTGTTGCACACTTTGCGATCGAGCGAATAGAGCACCGAGTCGCGAAAGCGGTCGGCGTCGGCCGTGGCGGCGGCCATCATCCATGCCCCGCCGGTGCCGTGCAGGCTCACCGGCACACCCGCTTGGCGAGCCACGGCACCCAGCTGAGCAACTGCTTCTCCCGAGCCGCGAGCAATGGCTAACGAGAGCCGTCGATCGTTGAATAGCGCCCAGCCGGCAGCACGAGCTGGCGAGGCAACGAGCGAAACACAACCCGACGGCAGGCCCGCCGTGGCGAGCGCTGGCGCCAACGCGTGACGCATGATCGCTTCGGCCGTACCGAGGGCATCGCTACCGATGCGCAGCACCGCTGTGTTACCCGTTCTCAGTACACCTGTTGCATCGGCAAATACATTTGGGCGGCCCTCGAACACAAAGCCCACCACACCCAACGGGGCGCGCTCGGCAGTAACGCTCCACCCGCCGTGATGCACCTCTTCAACAACCTGTTGCCGAGGCGTTGAGGCGTCTCGCCAGACCCGAAGGCCGTCGATCATGTCGGTACGCATGCGCTGCGACAATTGCAAACGAGTGGTTGATCTGCCGCGAGCGGCGGCCGACCGGACATCGATGTCGTTGGCCGCAGTTACGAGCGCAAACACGTTGTCGTCTTCGAGTGCCGCAGCGAACGAATCGAAGAATGCAGATACCTGTTCGTCAGAGACGGCGGCGAGCGATGTGAATGCCTCGGCTGCGCGATCAACAGCCGAGCCAACCAGAGCGAACTCGGCCGCAGGAATGTGCAACAACGCACCCGAGTCCTGAACCACCACGAGCCGATCACCGGGCCGAAAGGCATCGGCAAGCGCTTGGCTCACTGTTGCCAGGCGGTCGCCGCCGAATGGCACGACTTGACCGGCGACGAGACCTACGAGTGGCTGAATGTTGTCCATCGGCCCCCAGCGTAGGTGTTCAGTTCCACGCGAAGACTGACCTCGTGGCAGCAAAGTCGCCAACTCAGCGAATAGCTTTGGTCACGTGATTCAGCCCCAGTTGTATTTTCGCCAACTCTTATCCGGCCGCGACTTCGCCAAGGACAATCCTGTTGCCCGCCAGATGCTCAACTTCGTCTACGCCATCGGCGATCGTGTCACCGGCGAAACGCTGTTAGTCGATCCCGCCTACGCCGTGAACGACATTGTCGACATCGTCGAGGCCGACGGCATGACGGTCACGGGCGTCCTCGCTACCCACTATCACCCCGACCATGTGGGCGGCGCAATGATGGGCTACGCAATCGAAGGCGTCACCGATCTACTCAACCGATGCCACTGCCCCATTCATGTGCAGGCCGACGAAGCCCCTTGGGTCATGCGCACCACGGGCGTAGGCGCGAACGATCTCAAGCAGCACGACGCCGGCGATGTCGTGATCGTCGGCGGCATCGAGATCGCACTGCTACACACACCGGGGCACACGCCAGGCAGCCAGTGCTTCTTGGTCGAGGGCAAGCTCGTCTCCGGCGACACGCTATTTCTCGAGGGCTGCGGACGCACCGACCTTCCCGGTAGCGATCCCGAACTGATGTACTCAAGCCTGCAGATGCTGTCTGCCCTGCCCGACGACACCGTGGTGTATCCAGGCCATATGTACTCGGCATCGGCCGAAGCTGCGATGGTCGAACTCCGCGAGGACAACTACATCTTCAAGCCCAAAACCCGAGACGCATGGATGCAGTACTTCGGCGGTAAGAACTAGCTCAAACTGCCCGCATGGGCGGATTGGGTCAGGTTGGGCGGAGTTTGGTGCGGATGTTCAGCTGGCCAGCGAGGCCGGCATGACGGTGACGCTCGATTGACGCTCGGTCGGGCGACGACATCTGCTCCATAAATGCAGCCTGCGACGCGTACTCAACGAGGGCAACCATGTCCCAGAGTTCGCCAACTTCGCCCAAGAGCAGCCCGGTGACATCACCGCTATAGATGACACGCCCGCCGCGACCCTCGACAACTTTCGAGACCGCCTGACCGTACAAGGCGTATGCCTCACGACCGGAAATGTCGATGGATGGATCGTCGGCGTACTCGGCACGCTCTTTGAACTTGATCAAGTTGACCATTACGAACGGGCCATCGTCAGGTGAACCGAAGAACTCCTGAAGCTGCTCGTGTGCGGGATAGACGGCGTTCGTGACTTCCATCATGACCTCCAAGGCGGTGAAGCGATCACCTTAGAAGGTGTCAGCCTCAGTGACAGTTATCAGTGCAGTCCGAGCGCCAAGCCCACGAGAGCGGCGTGATACGTGACCATCACCGCGATGGGCAGCCACCGCTTGTGGGCCACGAACTCGCGCCACCCCAACAACGTGTCGCTGATGACGAACGCCGCTGCGCCAGCGATGGCCCACCAGTTGCCAGTCATCGCCGCAACCACCGCCATGCTCGAGATGATCAGCAGATAGGCCATCACTGGGGCCTTGAGCTCGGGCTTGTTCGTTGCTGCCCCACTGAGGATTCTGCGGCCGATCAGCGCACCATGAACGACCAACAACGCTGCGGCAACGATGCCCCACATCGGCCGGTGCAAATGCATGTTGACGAACATCGCTACGAACACAAGATGTCCGATCAAGAACGAAGCAAGGCCCACGACGAACTTGTCGACCACCTCAAGTAACGCGATGTCGCCGATGAGGCAAAACACCAAACCAACCACGGCAAGGACGGTGGCCGTGTTGGGGCCATCTGCGGCGATGGCCACCCAGATCACCAACAGCGTGGTGGCGGGCTTCGAGATGGTCTCAAGGGTGCGATTGGGCCATAGGCGCGTGGACCAGTTGGTGACGGCGGCAATGGCCGTGCAGATCAAAGACAGCGTAAGCATGCGTAAGTTTCACATGCCCACGCGCGGCCGACGATGACCCTGCTTCTCGCGCAACCGTCAGGTGAACGCTTTCGCGATCGCTGCAATCGCGGCGATCACGAGCAACGCAAACACCAACAACCTGAAGCGCTCCGCGGAGAACCGGTGCCGCAACGGAAAGCCGGCGAGTAAACCCAGCCCCAACGCGGGCAACGCAACGGCGGCGACAACAAGTTCGTCGGCATGCACTTTGCCGCCGGCCGCAAACATCGAAAGTCCAACGGTGCCGCTGATTGAAAAAACCAGCGCCAAGGTTGCCCGAAACGGTTCAGGTTCAAGCTTGCGCGCTTGCAATCCGAACACGAGCGGCGGACCACTCGTCGAGATTGAGGTATTCAACACACCGCTGAGAAAGCCTGTGGCGAAATCGAATGACGGCCCGACCCTGGTGAGGTCGAGCCCTCGGGCCAGCACGACAACAGCGACGAGCACGGCTACACCGAGCATCAAGCGAAGTGCGCGGTCGCTCACAACGCTGAACACCGCGAAGCCAAACGGCATCCCGACCATTGCGCCGATGCACAGACGTTTCGCTATCGTCAGATTTGCGGTGCGTCGGTAGCGATAGATCTGAATCACATTGGTGGTCAAACCGAGCAACGACGCAACAATCACGGTGGGGTGCAGCGGAATTGCCATGCTGACGAACGGCACCGCCATGAGCCCGAAGCCGAAGCCGGCAACGGCACTCACGATTGCCGAGAAGAACACAACCACGAACACCACCGCATATTGAGCCGCGGTGTACGAAAGCGCGATCAACGAGCAGCCCAACGAAAGCGGTGTGTATGGATGCGGAAGTATGGAAACGCCTGCACTTCGCGAACTCCTGGAATCGTGCGCACCTGATGATTCAACACGTCGAACATCTCGTCGTTTGATTCGCACAGCACCTCGGCCAGCACGTCGTAGCCGCCTGCGCTGAGCACTGCGTAAATGACCGACGGCAGCGCGCCGACCGCATCGGCCACGGCCTGAGCATCGTGCTCAACGGTGATGCAGAACATGGCCATCGAGTTGTAGCCCAGTGCAAGCGGATCGGTGACGGCAACGATCTGCAGCACGCCCGAATCGGTGAGTCGCTGCACGCGCTGGCGGGTCGCCGCGGCCGACAACCCGATCAATGGCGCGAGGTCGGCGTAGCTCATGCGGCCATCGCGCTGCAGTTCGTCGATGATGCGCTTGTCGATGGCGTCGAGAGTCACGGCTTCTTACCCTACGAGGGTGGCGACGGCATCACGAAACACCACCGTGTGTACATCGACGTCGGACTGATCATGGTGGGGCGACAACAACGCCATGTTATGAAACGGCGTGAGCAAGATGCCGCGGTTCACGGCCCACAGGTGCATGAACAAATCGAGGTCGCGATCTACCGCCGCTGCGGCTTGCGCGCCGTTCAACGGAGGTGGACAGAACCAGTATTCGGATCGACAGCCGAGCTGCTGCACATGCCACGGCAACTCAAAGTCGGCGATGACATCGGCGACACCGTTGGCCCACGACGTAGCCAGCGGGATAGCAACGGCAAAATCTTCTTCACGCAAGCATGTGGTCAGCGTGGCCCGAACAGCTGCGACGGCGAGGGCGTTGCCAGTAAGCGTTCCGCCGACGCCGGATGCGTCAATCGAGTCAGATCCGAGAACGAGTCCGAGCCTGTGCGCAATCTCGGCGCTCATGCCGTAGGCCGCAGCCGGCATTCCCCCACCGATGGTCTTACCCACCACGATGAAGTCGGCATCGATATCCCACGCGCGCACAGCGCCGCCGGGACCCACACAGATGGTGTGAGTTTCGTCGATGATCAATAACACACCGTACTTTCGCGTGATTTCGCGCACCGCGTGCAGATAGCCCGGCTGCGGCAACACGATGCCGATGTTGGTGAGTGCAGGCTCCATCAGCACACAGGCAACATCGCCGCACACAAGCGCCTGCTCGAGCGCATCGATGTCGTTGAACTGAACCACACGAGTGGTGAGCGACGGATCTACCTGTGGGCCAAGCGAGCCAGGGCGCGCAATGACCGCGCCTGATTCGTCGAGCACGGCAAACGCTTCGTCGACTGTGCCGTGGTAACACCAGTCCATCACGACCACCTTGCAGCGCCCCGTGAGGTGCCGGGCGAAACGCAAAACGAACCGATTCGCGTCGGTTGCGGTCATCGCCATCTGCCACGAAGGCAACCCAAACCGGCGAGCGAGTTCGCCGCCGACCCACGCTGCGTCGTCGTTGGGCAACATGGTGGTGATGCCAAGCAGTGCCTGGCGATAGAGCGCCTCAGCAACGGCCACAAGTCCGTGGCCAACCATTGCTCCCGTGTCGCCGAGGCAGAAGTCGTGATATTCAAGGCCGTCGACATCGGTGAAGTGGGCGCCGTATGCCTCGCGAAAGAACAGAGGAAATGCTCCGGGCCAACGACTCATCCACGGCATCGGAACACCGCCAAGGAGGTTCCCACGTGCTGCGTGCGCCAACTCGGCCGACTTTGGGTGCTGCTCGACAAACAGCCGTTCCTCAGCCTCGAGCAGGTTCGGCAATCTCGTTCGGTCCAGCATCACGGGCACACGGTAGCTTGCTGAAACACGAGATAACCATCTTTTCGATTGCTTACGACATCGTAAACTAACGATTCAGTTGCTGCAGGTGAACTCGGCAACCAATAACAAAATGGTCACCGGGCGCCACCCCAAGTCACGATGACCAGGGACGATCCGGTAATCTGCTCGCCGAGGAGAAACCGTGACCACCACCGACGCGATCATCGTTGAGCCAACCCAAGAGCAGATTGCGACCGTAACGAAGTCGCGTCGCATGCTGCCCAACACCACCGTGATGAATGGCCCCTGCGCCTATTTGGCCACCGAACGTCGTCGGCTGGCAGCACTGCAATACGAGCACTTTGAGGTCACTCAGCTCAGCGCCACCATCGGCGGCGAGATCCAAGGCCTCGATCTCACCGGGCCACTCAGCGACGAAGTCATCGCCGAAGTTCGCAAAGCGCTGCATGACTACAAGGTGATCTTCTGGCGCAACCAGCCCCTCACCACCGATCAACACGTGGCTTTCGCCTCTCGCTTTGGCAGTCTCGAGACCCATCCCTTTCTGCCTCCCAACACCAATCAGCCCGAACTCGTGCGCTTCGCCAAAAACGTGAACACGTCGGGCTACGAAAACGGCTGGCATCACGACGTCACCTGGCGCGCCGAGCCCTCAATGGGTGCCGTGCTGCACGCAATCACCGTGCCGGCGGTGGGTGGCGACACCTTGTTTGCCGACATGTACGCGGCCTACGACGGACTCCCCGACGACATTCGTGAGCGCGTGAACACGATGACCGCCGAGCACGATTTCATGAGCGCCTTTGGGCGCTTGCTCCCCAAGGGCGAGCGCGACGAAATGCGCGAGCGTTACCCATTGGTCGAGCACCCTGTGGCACCTCGCCACGAGGCCACCGGCCGCCGCTATCTCTACGTGAACCGTTACTTCACGAGCCGCATCCTTGGTGTCTCTGAGGCCGAGAGCATCGAACTCATCGAGATGCTGTCGCGCCAAGCCGACTATCCCGAATATCAATGTCGATACCGGTGGCAAAACGACTCAGTTGCCTTCTGGGATAACCGAGCCGTGCAGCATTACGCGGCCAGCGATTACTGGCCCGAGAAGCGGGTGATGGAACGCGCGTCGGTGATTGGCAATCGCCCAAGCGTGTGACTGGCCAGCTGTAGCGTCAGGCCCATGTCTGGCGAACCAGTGCAACTCCTGGTTGCCAACCCGCTGTTGTCGATCACCAATCCCGACAAGGAGTTCTCGAACGCGCAGCCACCAAGCTCGACCTGATCAACTTCTACATCACCATCGAAGAACCCTTGATGCGCTCGATGCTCGATCACCCCGTGGGCACCGATGGACAACAATCCGAACAGCCTGCAACCGTTATTGCAGATGCCGGGCAACGACGCCAATGAGCGAGGTAGCGTTGCGTCGTGCGATCGGCGGCTACGTGAAGACAGCGCTTTTGCTTTGCCTCCTCGCCGCCTTTGGCTACGGCGCCGGAGCCGTCATGCAAGCGCTTGGCGCTCGGCGCGCCGATGCAGCGGGGCAGCGTGGCCTCACCGCCATCGTGAAGCAGCCAGTTTTTCTGCTCGGAATTCTCGTCGATTTGGCGAGTTGGCTCATCTCGCGTTTCGCCCTGCACACCTTGCCGCTGTTCGCCGTGCAGACCATTCTCGCCGGAAGTCTGGCGGTCACTGTGCTGCTCGCCCGCCTGGTGCTGAACACCGATCTTCGCGGCCCCGACCGTTTAGCAATTTTGGCCACCATGGTTGGGCTCATCCTGGTGGGTGTTTCGGCGGGTGCCGAGCCAACCGGAGAAATCACCCACTGGCTCAAGATCTGCATTCTGCTCGGTATTCCAGCGATCATTGCGCTGGGCATTGTGGCGCTTGAGCTCAAGAAATCGATTGCGCTCGCGGTGTTGTCGGGCGCCGCATTTACCGGCAGCGCGCTCGCTGCTCGATCAGTTCACTTCAAGGACGAGAGCATCTCAGGCCTTGCTTCAGAGCCGTTGCTGTGGGCAGTGCTGATCTACGCAGTGCTCGCTCTCGGTCTCCACGCTTCCGCCTTGATGCGCGGCCGTGTGGGCGCAGTGACGGCTGCGATGTGGTCAACCGAGGTGTTAGTGGCCTCGATCATCGGTGCCGTTGCGTTAGGCGACCATGTTCGCCGAGGCTGGGGCATCCCCGCCATTGTGGGCATTGCGATCACCTTGGCAGCAACACTCGAGCTTGCTCGATCACCAGCCCAAGAGTTCGATCCGCTGGCCAACAGCGCGCACAATCATCCGGCCGCCCAAGGTCGCGAATCGCCGCTCGGCTAGTGCGGCGCTGGGGCGCCTTGGGGCGCTGCGTCCACCGTGTTGGTCACATAGCGTGGACGGAACAGCGCGACGAACACCAACCCACCGGCGAACATGGTGATGCAGGCAACCACCAGCGGCGTATTCGACGTGATGCTGCCCGCGATGTACCCGACCAAGATTGAGGCCGGCACCGAAGCAAGGCTTTGCACGCTGCTGTAGATACCCATTGCTTCGCCTTGGCGCCCGGGCTCGGCCGACCTGCTAACGAGGCTGGTGATGTTGGCCATCGACAAACCATTGAACACGGTGAAGATGGGCACGGTGAGATAGAGCGGCGTTTTGGTGGTGGCCAAGAAATAGATGGCCAACACGGCGGCGTTGCCAAACAGCGAGAAGCGCAGCACCTTGTAGTCGACCAATTTCTTGGCGACTAGGCCCACAACCACGCCCTGCGATAGGGCGATGAAGATTCCAACCAGCGCGAAGTAGTCGCCAGTTTGGCCGGGCGAGAAGTCGAACTTGTTGCGCAGGTACACACCGAAGAACGTGGTGAAGAAGGTGAAGCCGCCATTGAACAAGAACGCCGTCACGAGCGGGATGCGCAGCCGAGGCGATGCGAATCCGGCAATCACGTTCGAGACCGACTTACCGAAGTGAATGCGGCCGGTGTGGTTCTTTTCCTTGAGTGTTTCGGGGAGCATCGTGACGATGAGCAAGCAGTTCAGCATCGCTAAAATCGCGGCGAACCAAAACGGGGTCGATGCACCGAACCAGCTCGGCGTGTCGAACAAACCATAGAAGCTTGTGTTCGGCGAGCTGAGGCGACCGCCAAGATACGGCCCGATAACAAAACCCATGCCGAACGCGGCACCGAGCAAGCCGAAGTTCTTGGCGCGGTTCTCGTTGGTGCTGATGTCGCCAATGGCTGCCTGAGCAACGGCAAGGTTGCCGCCGGTGACGCCGTCGAGCGCACGCGCAGCGAACATCAGCGGGATGTTCTTGGTGACGACGCCGACCGCAAAGAGCACGTAACCAATCGAGGTGCCGAAGATCGAGATCGCAAGAACAGGCCGTCGGCCCAACCGATCGGAAAGCTGACCAAGCACCGGCGCCGCCAGGAAAATGCACAGCGGGTAGATCGCCTGCAGCCAGCCGAGCATGATGAGGCCCTGACTAAAGCTCCACCCGTCGGGCGTGACCCTGAACTTCGATCGCTGATCGATCAGTAGCGGGAATACCGGGATCAGAATGCCGAAACCAAGAAGGTCGATAAACACCGTCGTGAAAATGGCCAGCAGTGGGCTGCGGCGGGAGGCTGCCTTGGCACTCAATGAAATCCCCAATCAACGTTCGGCCGCACACCCTGTGCGACCACAAAATCGCTCGCCCAACGGGAGAGAATGAACACCTGAACACTAGAGGGCTTTGACTCCAAGCAATGGTGTACGCCAAGCTTGTGTCATGACCGATGACAAGACCACCGATTCTGAGTCGCAGCGCGTTGAGAAAGCGCTTACTGTGCTGCTCGCCAGCCATGACCCCAAGCACGTTCCACACGCCGAATTTCGCGGGTTGCAATTCGATGCCGGCCTCGCATGGGTGCACTTCCCCACTGGCTTTGGTGGCTTGGGTGTTCGCCCCGATCTGCAGCGCATGGTCGAGCAGCGACTTCGTACTGCTGGCGCCAAGGGCGCAGATCCGGCATCGTTCTTCCTTGCACTTGCGGGTCCAACCATCGTCACCCACGGCACTGACGAACAGCGTGCCCGCTTCCTGCGCCCGATGTTCACCGGCGAAGAGCGTTGGTGCCAGTTGTTCAGTGAGCCTGGCGCCGGAAGCGACTTTGCTGGCCTCGCCGCCAAGGCAGTTCGCGATGGCGACGAATGGATCGTCAACGGCCAAAAGGTATGGAACACCATTGCCCACCTCGCCGACTGGGGAATGCTCGTCACTCGCTCGAACCCCGACATGCCCAAGCACAAAGGCATGACCTACTTCGCCGTCGACATGCACACCCCTGGCCTTGAGGTTCGTCCGCTGCGCCAGATCACCGGCGAAGCCGAGTTCAATGAGGTGTACCTCACCGACGTTCATATCCCCGACAACAATCGCATTGGCGCCGAGGGAGAAGGCTGGCGAGTCTCACTCACCACGTTGATGAACGAGCGCAGCACCATCGGCGGCAGTGGCGGGTCGCCAAAGCGCGGCTCGGGCGGCATCGGCGAAGCCGTGAAAATCTGGCAGGCACTTCCTGCCGACAAGCGCATGGCCGCCCAAAAAGATCAGCTCATGAAGATGTGGGTGCGCGCCGAATGTTTGCGCCTCACCAATATGCGTGGCGGCGAAAACCGCAAGGCCGGCAACCCTGGCCCCGAAGGTTCAGTAGCCAAACTGGCGATGGCCGAATTTAATAAGGAGTTGTTCGAGTTGTGCGTCAACATGCTCGGCGCCGACGCCATGGTTGGTTACGACTACACCTTCCGTCGTCCCGACTCGTTGTCCACCGAGGGCCTCGAGAACGGCGTTCGCCATGCGTTCATGCGTGTTCGCGCCAACTCGATTGAGGGCGGCACCAGTGAGATCATGCGCAACATTCTTGGCGAGCAGGTGCTCGGACTTCCGGGCGAGCCACGCATCGACAAAGACGTTCCGTGGATCAGCGTTCCTCGTAGCTAAGACGCGTTTCCGCCGTGCCGTGCCTGCACGGTGCGGCGGATGCCTTCTTGCCAACCAATCGTGCACGGCCCGGTGATTGCCGTTCGCTTGGTCACGTCGGCAACCGAACCGCGCAAGGTGCCATCGATGGGACGCACCACCACTTCGGCGTTCTTGCCAAGCAACTCGCCCGCATACGCGCACCACTGCTGCACGCTGACGGCTTCGTCGCCTGACCAGTTCACGATGTTTGCAGGAGTGCTGGCTGCACCAATCAGAGCCGATGCCTGAGCGTTGATGTCGTCTTGGAAAATGGGCGCATATAAGCACGGATCCCAGCGCGTAGATACCGCGCTACCAGCGGCGATTGCATCGGCATGCAGCGCCGGCAGGCCACCGGCCGGACCATAGGCAGCGTTCATTCGCGCAATGGTGATGGGCAGGTTGAACGCCCGCGCGCAGAATCGGGCCACCGCTTCTTGGCCAATCTTGGCCACCGAATACGTAGGCGAATGCTGAGGGTTCACATCGCCCATTGGGTCGATCTCGCAATACGAGAACCACGGATCACTGTGCGGCTTGTACACCGAGTGGGTCGACATCACGAGCGCAGCGCGCGCACCACGGCAGTGCTGCAGCACGAACCCCGTTGCCTCAGCGTTCTCGCGCAAGGCCAAATCGAAATCGTTGCCAGGGCCCTGATATGCGGCGAGATGAAACACGTAATCGAAATCGTCGGGAACAGCGCTGAGATCGCCGGCAGCGAGGTCGCACTGCACCGGGGTGATGCCGAGCGCCTCGACTCGCGAGCGACTCGACGGATCGGTGAAGCGGGCAAGACCCCATACGTTGTTGTTGGCAGCGAGATGCTGAGCGAGCGGCAGCGCAATCTGGCCGCTGACGCCGGTGACAAGAATCTTGCTGCCGCTGATCTGGTCGGACTGAGCCGACTGAGCCGACTGAGCAGACTGAGCCGACTGGGCTGAGTGGGCTAGCGAAGTCACCATGGCATCGTGACTCCGCCGTTGGCGCGCATGACGGTGCCTGTCACGAACCGCGCAGCATCAGATGCGAGATAGAGCACCGCATAGGCCTGATCCATCGGATCACCGGCGATACCCAGCGGTGCCGACGCCGCACGCATCGCA
>CAMASN010000060.1 GCA_945861025.1 Ferrithrix thermotolerans DSM 19514 | reverse complement strand
GTGGCCGATGGCGCGGTTGCTCTCGTGGTTACGTCGCCCCCCTACTTCGCTGGCAAGGCATACGAAGAAGAACTCGACAAAGACGGCATCCCGAGCTCGTACATCGAATACCTCGAGTTGCTCCGCGCCGTGTTCGCCGAATGTGTTCGAACCCTTGAGCCCGGCGGACGCATTGCCATCAACGTTGCCAACCTCGGACGCAAACCATTCCGAAGTCTGTCGGCCGACATCGTGCACATCTTGCAGGATCAACTCGGCCTGTTGTTGCGCGGCGAGATCGTGTGGCGCAAAGCCGAGGGCGCCAGCGGATCTTGCGCGTGGGGTTCATTTCGTAGCCCAACGAATCCGGTGTTCCGTGATGTCACCGAACGAGTCATTGTGGCCAGTAAGGGCCGTTTCGATCGGGCGCGCAGTACCAAGGTTCGTCGAGCCGAGGGCTTGCCATGGCAAAACGATCTGGCCACCGACGAGTTCATGGAGCTCACCCTCGATTTGTGGGACATTCCGCCCGAGAGCGCGCGGCGCGTGAACCATCCGGCGCCGTTTCCGGTGGAGCTACCCGAGAAGCTGATCAACTTGTTCACGTACCGCGACGACCTTGTGCTCGACCCGTTCATGGGCAGCGGCAGCACGATGGTGGCCGCCGAGCATCTTGGCCGTCGCTATGTGGGCTACGACCTTGATCCTGCCTATGTCGAGATTGCTCGCGAGCGGGTGCTCTCAGAGTCGCGTGATTCGAACCCGTCAGACACCACCGAAGTGGGTTCTGGTATCGGCGCGGTCAAGCTTGCTGAAGAGTTGTTGTTAGCCGCAGGATTTCATGATGTTGCCATTGGACATCGTGTTCGCCGCACTGGGGTGGCGGTCAGTTTGATTGCCGCCGATGTCAGCGGCGCGCGTTGGTACTTCGACGTTGCGGGCGCGGCCACGAGCCATCGCGGTGGCCTCGTGAAAACCGATGTTGTCTGGCGCACCTTGGGGCGAGCCGCAGCCGTGGTTGCTCATCTCGATGGGCCGTTCGTGGTGCTCACCACGGCTTTGGCGCGTGAAGGCACCCCAGGCGACTTGGCGTTGCGGTCTGCTGGACCATCAACGGTGTTCGACGTGATCGATCTCACCGATGCGCAGGCGTTGGCGCGCCTTGGTGCGTATGCCCGCGGCGGTCATGCCGACGAGCCGTTGCCCGGATTTTGGAAGCCCGGCCACACCGCTCCAAAACAGTAGGTACAAAACTTGAGTCGCATCGACTCAAGTTTCATGACTGTGGGTTGTGCGCACTCACAATGCGCCGGTAATCTTGCGTGGAGTTCACTCAGCATCGCTCAGAACTCCCCCCAATTACGCACGACCTAGAGCACTACTGAACACAGGAGTACACCATCATGGCCAAGGCAGTCGGAATCGACCTCGGTACCACCAACAGCGTCGTTGCCTTCCTCGAGGCGGGCGAACCGGTCGTCATCGCCAACGCCGAGGGCGCACGCACCACCCCCAGCGTGGTGGCTTTTAGTAAGGCCGGCGAAGTACTCGTTGGCGAAGTTGCCAAGCGTCAGGCAATTACCAACCCCGATCGCACCTTCCGCAGCATCAAGCGCCAAATGGGCACCACGTGGCGTAGCGACGACATCGATGGCAAGCGCTACACGGCTCAAGAGATCAGTGCTCGCACGCTGATGAAGCTCAAGCGCGATGCCGAGGCATATTGCGGCGATGTCGTGACCCAGGCCGTCATCACGGTTCCTGCCTATTTCGACGATGCTCAGCGCACCGCCACCAAAGAGGCCGGCCAGATCGCCGGACTCGAGGTATTGCGCATCATCAACGAACCAACCGCTGCGGCCTTGGCCTACGGCCTCGATAAGAGCACCGAAGACGAAACGATCTTGGTGTTCGACCTCGGTGGCGGCACGTTCGACGTGAGCGTGCTCGAGATTGGCGATGGCGTCTTCGAAGTGAAGAGTACCCACGGCGACACCAAGCTTGGTGGCGACGACTGGGATCAGCGCATCATTGACTGGCTGGTGCAGCAGTTCAAGTCGGCGCACGGCGTCGATCTCGCCAACGATCGCATGGCCACCCAGCGCCTCAAGGAAGCTGCTGAAAAGGCCAAGATCGAGCTCAGCCAAGTGCAGCAGACACAGATCAACTTGCCGTTCATCACGGCCAATGCCGATGGCCCGTTGCACCTCGACGAGTCACTCACTCGCGCCAAGTTCCAAGAGATGACCGCCGACCTCATCGAGCGTTGCCGCATCCCGTTCGAGCAGGCGCTCAAAGATGCAAACGTAAGCAAGGGTCAACTGCACCACGTGATCTTGGTGGGCGGCTCTACTCGTATGCCTTCGGTGAACGATCTCGTCATCAGCCTCACCGGTAAAGAGCCAAACAAAACCGTGAACCCCGACGAAGTCGTGGCCGTTGGTGCGGCCGTCCAGGCTGGAGTGCTCAAGGGCGACGTCAAAGACGTGCTGTTGCTCGACGTCACTCCGCTGAGCCTCGGCATCGAGACCAAGGGTGGCGTGATGACCAAGCTCATCGAGCGCAATACCACCATCCCAACCCGCCGCACCGAGGTTTTCACCACCGCCGAAGACATGCAGCCAAGCGTCGAGATCCATGTGTTGCAGGGCGAGCGCGAGATGGCCGGCTACAACAAGACCCTCGGCAAGTTCCAGTTGGTAGATCTTCCACCAGCACCACGTGGCGTGCCCCAGATCGAGGTCACCTTCGACATCGATGCCAACGGCATTGTGCACGTCTCGGCCAAGGACCGCGCAACTACTAAAGAGCAGTCGATGACCATCAGCGGGCAGAGCACTCTCAACAAAGACGATATTGCGCAGATGGTGCGCGACGCCGAGATGCATGCTGAAGAAGACAAGCAGCGTCGTGACGAAGCCGAAGTACGCAACAATGCCGACTCGGCCGTGTACCAAGCCGAGAAGATGCTGCGTGACCAAGCCGAAACCGTAAATGCCGAAGACAAGGCATCGGTAGAGACACCACTCAGTGGTCTCAAGACCGCACTCACGGGCAACGACATCAACGACATCAAGCAGGCCACCACATCGCTCACCGATGCGCTGCAGGCGTTCGGCCAGAAGCTGTACGAAGCTGCTGCACGCGATGGCGATGCGGCTGGTACGTCGGCAACTGGCCAAGACGGCGCAGGTAGCGACGAAGAAATCATCGACGCCGAAATCGTCGACGACAAGTGAGCGCCGACGCAGACATGAACGACGAAACTGCTGGCGACGCCATGGGAGCTGAGACATCAGACCCAGGCGCCGCTCCTGTCGACGAAATCGTTGTCGTTCCAACCGAGCTCGAGTTAGTCACGGCCGAACGTGATCAGTTCAAAGACATTGCTTTGCGTCTGCAGGCCGACTTCGAGAACTATCGCAAGCGCGCCGTAGCCACTCAGGCCGACGAAATCGACCGCGCTAGTGGCAAGGTGGCCGAGTCATTGCTTGCCGTGCTCGATGCATGCGAGGCAGCGTTCGCGCACGGTGTCGAGGGCGTCGAGCCAATTTGGTCGCAGCTGATGGGTGCCATGCACAAGCAGGGCCTCGAAGCAATGGATCTTGTCGAGAAGCCATTCGATCCAGCGCATTCAGAGGCGGTTCTGCATGAGCCCGCAACCGATGAAACCAGCGGGCCAGTGGTGAGCGAAGTTCTGCGCACCGGATATCGCTGGAAGGGCAAAGTCCTTCGCCCCGCCATGGTGAAGGTACGGGGCTAACCCAGAGGTGACGACATGACAGCGCAGCGAGAGTGGTACGAAAAGGATTACTACAAGATCCTCGGCGTATCCGATACGGCCACGGCGAAAGAGATCACCAAGGCCTATCGCAAACTCGCGCGTGAAAGTCACCCCGACGCCAACCCCGATAACGAGGCTGCCGAAACTCGCTTCAAGGAAATTTCGGCTGCCTACGACGTGGTCAGTGACGAGAACAAGCGCAAGGAATACGACGAAGTTCGTCGCCTCGGGCCGATGGGTGGCTTTGGCCATGGTGGTCCCGGGGCCGGTGGTCCTGGTGGTTTCAATGTGGGGGCAGAGGGCCTCGGCGATTTGTTCAATATGTTCGGCGGTGCTGGTGGTCGCGGACGCGGACGCGGTGCGTCATCGGGCGCGGGCCCACAGCGTGGCTCCGATCTCGAAGCCGTGCTCAACCTCGAGTTCGTCGATGCCGTTACCGGTCTGACTACGTCGCTGTATCTCACCGGCGATGCACAGTGCAGCACCTGTGCCGGTTCGGGCGCCAAGCCCGGCACGTCGCCTCGCCACTGTTCGCAATGCGGCGGTCGAGGTGTTGTCGATGACAACCAAGGCTTCTTTTCTTTTAGTTCGCCATGTCGTGCGTGTCAGGGTCGTGGCCTCGTCGTCGAGTCCCCGTGCAATGGTTGCCGTGGCAGCGGAATCGAAAAGCGCCAGCGCGAAGTGAAGGTGCGTCTTCCTGCTGGCGTGGCCGATGGGCAGCGCATTCGGGTCAAGGGTCGCGGTTCGCCAGGTCGTAACGGAGGCCCGCCCGGCGATCTGTTTGTCGATTGCCGCGTGAAGGCCCACGAAATCTTTGGGCGTGACGGCACCAACCTCACCATTCGTGTACCCATCACGTTTGCCGAGGCATCGCTCGGCGCCGAGATCGACATCCCAACGCTCGCCGGCGAGCGCGTCACGTTGCGTCTCAAGCACGGAACGCAAACCGGCAGTCGTCATCGGGTCAAGGGCAAAGGCGTCGAGACCCCAAAACACACCGGCGATCTCATCGTCACGGTCGAAGTGCAGGTGCCGCATTCGTTGACCCACGAGCAACGCGAAGCAATCGAAGCGCTGGCAGCAGCGACTACGGTCTCTCCTCGGGAACACTTGGGGGCATGACCATGCGCAGTAGAAGCCACGCTGTCTATGTGATCTCGGTTGCCGCCGAGTTGGCTGGTATGCATCCGCAAACACTGCGCATCTACGAGCGCCGCGGACTCGTGCAGCCCGCTCGATCCCAGGGTGGCAACCGCCGCTACAGCGATGTCGATATCGACACGTTGCGTCGCATCCAAGAGCTTGCAGGCCAAGGCATGAACCTTGAGGGTATTCGTCAGGTGATGGCGCTCGAGTCCGAAGTCATTCGCCTTCGCCAAGAAGTTACCGAACTTCGCCATCTGGCAACCGCCGCTGTGGCCGAGGCCGAACGCCGCGCGCCGCGCCGCGATCTGGTTCCGCTGCGCCAGTCGGTTGCCGTGTTTGGCCAGCGCGCCAAACCGATGCCTTAACCAATGCTGGCGATCGGGCCTGCTTAGGGTGCTTTGCGCGCGAGAGCCGTGAGCGCATCATTGAGGATGAACGACCAAGGTTCGTCCCACATCTCAGGGGCAGCTGGCACTGAACCGAGCACCGGCATCTTGAACGAGACCGGGCTACCTAAGAACGCGTTGAGCGCGCCATGAGCGTGGGCATCGAGATGCACCGCGCTGATCTCGGGCTTGCTCGTTGCGGCGCCGGCGCGTGAACCCACCGTTGCTCGCGGAGCTGGTTGGGCTGGCTCGATCGCACGCCATTTCGATAACAGCGCCGGTTCGTAGGCAATGCGCTCGGACAAAGACACCATCGCCGCAATCGCGTGTTTGCACGGTGAGTCCCAGTCGGGACAGTCGCAATCGAAGTTCACCTCGTTGCGAGTTGGCACCAGCGACGTCAGTTTTTCGGGATCGATGGAAGCAGCGCTTGGCGGAACCGTGCGGATGGTTACTGAATACGGCTGGGCGCGACTGCCCTGCACGTTGGCTGTGGCAACGCCAGACGCGATCTTCAGGTCATCGACAGCGCCTTGCCGCGCGTACTCGCGTCCTCGACGAAAGCGCGCCGGATCGCATAGGCCGGCCAGCATGACATCGATCATCGTTGAGACGAGTCGACCCTCGCGCGATGCGCCTGGCGCACTCATGATTGGCTCCCCGGGGTGAGCACTACCAACGATCGAAGCGCATCAGTAGACAACTCGGTGAGCCATTGCTCGCCGGTTCCGAGTACCGAGTTGGCGAGTTGCTTTTTGTCGTCGATGAGTTGGCTAATGCGTTCCTCAAGGGTTCCTTCGCAGACCAACTTGTGCACCAACACGGTGTTCGACTGGCCCAGGCGCCAGGCCCGGTCGGTTGCTTGATCTTCGACAGCGGGGTTCCACCAACGGTCGTAGTGAATCACCTGTGATGCAGCGGTGAGGTTGAGTCCGGTGCCGCCGGCTTTCAGCGACACCAGCAAGAGCGGCGACCCTTCGCCGGCTTGGAAGCGCTGCACCATGGCATCGCGGCCGGTGCGCGAGATACCGCCGTGAAGAAATGGCGCATCGATATGCAGTCGCTCGCCAAGGTGGCGTTGCAGCAACAGCCCCATCTCGCGGAACTGGGTGAAGACCAGCGCACGCTCGCCAAGTTCGAGCAACTCGTCGACCAATTCGTCGAAGCGAGTGAGCTTGCCCGAACGACCTGTGAGGCGAGAGCCATCACCTGTGGCATGTGCGGGGTGATTGCAGATCTGCTTCAGCCGCGTGAGAGCGGCAAGGACCAGACCGCGCCGCTTCATCCCGGTCTCGGCTTGAGCGTCGGCGAGCAACTGATCGACCACCGCTTGGTACATCGTGGCTTGCTCACGCGTGAGGGTTGCCCACGCCACTTGCTCGATCTTGTCGGGTAGTTCGGGCAGCAGTGTTTTGTCGGCCTTGGTGCGGCGAAGAATGAACGGTTGCGTGAGGGCGCGCAGCGCAGCCGTCGCAGTTGGGTCGCCAGTTCGTTGGATGGGCTTCGCGTATTTGTCGTTGAACGAGTTGGCGCTGCCATACAAACCTGGGTTGACCGCATCGAGAATGGCCCACAGCTCGCCGAGGTGGTTTTCTACCGGCGTGCCGGTGAGCGCCAGCTTTTGACCGGCGTTGATGTGTCGCACAGCGCGCGCCGCGCGGGTGAGATGGTTCTTCACATTCTGCGCTTCGTCGAGCACCAAGGTGCCCCACTGCACTGCACCCAACGCATCGACGTCGCGAGCGAGCAGACCGTAGGTGGTGACCACGATGTCGGATGGAATGAGTTGCTCGGCGGCCGTATCGCCTCGAGCGCGCTCGCCGCCGTGGTGAATGGCAACTTGCATGTGGGGCGTGAAACGGGCGGCCTCGGAGTACCAGTTGTGCACCACGCTGAGCGGACACACCACAAGGTGTGGGCCGGGTCGCGTGGCCAGATGCGCCAAGGTGGTGGCGGTCTTGCCCAGACCCATGTCGTCGGCGAGGCATCCGCCCAGACCGATGCGCGCCAGAAAGCCCATCCAGCTCAGCCCGCGTCGTTGGTAGTGGCGCAACTCACCAACGAACGAGTCGGGTTCGTGCAGTTCTTCGAGTTGCTCATCGGGTAATCCAGCGAGCAACTCGGCGATCCACCCGTCGGTTTGCAGGGCCACGGCAGCGCCGGCGTTTGACGATTCTGCAGCGGCAGCTTCGGCCGCCAGCTTGAGCAACCCACCGACATCGAGCTCGCTGTGGTCCTTGCGATGCTTGTGCAGCCGACCCAGCGTTGATTTCACCTGCTCTGCGTCGAGCCGAACCCAGCGACCGTTCACGTGGATCAGCGAGTTGCCAACCGCAGCGGCCCGCTCGAGTTGTGCTTCGTCGATGGGTGAGTCGTCGATGGTGGCGTCCCACTGCACCAGCGCCCCGGCCGAGAATCGGCCGCTCGACGGCACATCGGGCTTTGGGGTGGCGGTGGCGTGCACGTTGGTCTTGGCGCGCAACAGATGTTCGGGGCCGAGCAGGCGCACGTCGAGATCGTCGAGCACTTCGGGCGCTGTGGTGAGAAATGTCTCGACCTCATCGAGCGACAATTCGACCGTGCAGGTGGGGTCGAGAGCGAACGGCTCGAGAGCATCGACGTGCATCCCGATGAGTTGACCGGCCGTTTCAACACGCGAGCGCAAACGAGGAACATGTTGTGGTTGTCGCGCAATGTCTCGCGCTAACGCATTTTCTTCCATGACATCGCCTGCGGTGCACCACCGCTGCGGCTGGTCGACATCGAAGAGCTCTAGCGTGAGCCGCCATGGGTCGTCGGCCTCGGCTGGCAGATGCAACCGCAACTGCGCTGCCACAACGGGCACGCCGAGCGCTCGATCGAGTTCGTGGTCAAAGGTGTGCGCAAGTTCGTTGAGCGCGCTCATGTCGTCGGTGCGGTAGAGCACGTGCCCCGACGCTGAGCTGAGCGCGCGAAATGTGCTCTGAGCCGCGCGGTAGTTGGCGCCACGTGATTGTCGGGGCGGAGTCGGTCGCCAGCCGATGTCGTTGAGACGTCGACGCGCCACTGCATCGACCACCACATTGAAGAACGATGGCATGTCGTTTACACCACACGCGGGCGGCATGAACCGGTGCAATTCGTCGAGTGTGGTGACGAGCGCATGCTCGAGAACAGCGACCCACCGTGCCACAAACACTGGCCCGTTGGCTTCGAGCGTTGGTCGAATGCATCCGGCTCGCACGGCGGTTTGCGCAAGTGCTGCCACGGCCGCGAACCACTGCAGTGTTGCTGGCTGATCTGCCTCGGTGAGATCGCATAGCCCGTCGGCTGGCATGCGCAGTGTGGGTGTTGGGCGCAGGCCGAGTGGCTCGGGAAACTGCAGCGGAATACGGGTCGGTAGCGCAGCCGCAGCGTTGTGACGACCAAGCAGCCGATCGGTGAGACGAATGAGCTCAACAAGATGCAGCACCGAACCGTCGCTGCGATTGATCGCCCACAGGTGTAAAGCGTTGTCGTGCCAACTGATGTGCAGCTCTGGTGCCTCGGCTGCGGCAGGACTCATAAGAGAGTCACCGTATCGAAAGGATGACGCGGCGGTTCTGGCACTCATGCAGACTATCGAAAAATGTTGATATGCCTCGTATCAACTTTATTATCACGCGGTAGTCTGCCGGTATGGCGTTCGACCCGAAAAAATGGACCCACAAGACACAGGAAGCCTTCGCGGCCGCAATTGATCAAGCCAAGGCGAACAGCAACCCCGAGATCACCCCCGACCACGTGTTGGGCGCGTTGATGGGCCAAGAAGGCACTATCGCTGCGGCACTTGTGCAGTCGCTGGGGTTGGCGCCGTTGATGGTGCGCAACAAAGCCGAAGAGGCTGTCGCCAAGTTGCCCCGAGCGTATGGCGGCTCTGAACCACGCATGAGCCGCGAGCTCACCAACATTGCCGAGAACGCCGAGACGTATCGCAAAGACCTTAAAGACGACTACCTCTCGGTCGAGCATCTGCTGTTGGCGATGAACCAACGGCTCGGCATCGGCAGCGAAGAAATGCTGCAGGCTCTGCAGCAAGTACGCGGTAGCCATCGTGTCAGCAGCGCCAATCCCGAAGAGCAGTTTCAGGCGCTCGAGAAGTACGGCCAAGATCTCACCAAGCGCGCTCGCGATGGCAAGATTGATCCGGTCATTGGGCGCGACGAAGAGATTCGTCGGGTCATCCAGGTGCTCAGTCGTCGCACCAAAAACAATCCGGTGCTCATTGGTGAACCTGGTGTGGGCAAGACCGCCATCGTCGAGGGACTCGCTCGCCGCATCGCCGACGGTGATGTGCCCGAGGGCCTCAAGAACCGACGCTTGATCAGCCTCGATATTGCCTCCATGTTGGCGGGCGCGAAGTACCGCGGCGAATTCGAAGAGCGGCTCAAGGCGGTGCTCAAAGAGATCATCGATTCGGCCGGTGAGGTCATCACGTTTATCGATGAGATCCACACCATTGTTGGTGCGGGCGCCGGCGAAGGAGCCATGGATGCGGGCAACATGATCAAGCCGATGTTGGCTCGCGGCGAGCTGCACATGATTGGTGCAACCACGCTCGACGAATACCGCAAGCACATCGAAAAAGATCCTGCGCTCGAACGTCGTTTCCAACAGGTCTACGTTGGTGAGCCGTCGGTCGAAGACGCCATCGCAATTCTGCGTGGCCTCAAAGAGCGCTACGAAGTGCACCACGGCGTGCGCATCCAAGACAGCGCCTTGGTCAGCGCAGTGGTGCTCAGTAACCGCTATCTCACCAACCGTTTCCTGCCCGACAAAGCCATCGACCTGATGGACGAAGCGGGCAGCAAGCTGCGCATCGAAATCGACTCCATGCCCACCGAAATCGACATCGTCGAACGTCGCATTCTGCTACTCGAAATCGAACAGGTGGCGCTCAGCAAAGAAACTGATGCTGCATCCATCGAGCGCCTCGATGCGCTCAACGACGAACTCGCCGGTCTCAACGTGCAAAGTGCCACGATGCGCGCTCACTGGGAAGGCGAGAAGCAGGCCATCACCGCCATTCGCACGCTGAAAGAAGAGCTCGAGCATCTCGGCACTCAGCTCGAGCGCGAAGCCGACCTCAATGTTGCAGCCGAGATTCGCTATGGCCGCATCCCCGAACTGCAGCGCCGTACCGAAGAAGCCACAGCGCATCTCGACTCGTTGCAGAGCACCAACCGCATGCTCAAAGAAGAAGTCGATGCCGAAGACATCGCCGAGGTCGTCAGTAAGTGGACCGGTGTTCCAGTCAGCCGTTTGATTGAGGGAGAAATGGCCAAGCTGGTGAACCTTGAGGGGCTGTTGCATCGCAGGGTCATTGGCCAAGACGACGCAGTCACCGCTGTGTCGCATGCCATCCGCCGCAGCCGCGCCGGGCTCAGCGATCCCGATCGCCCCATTGGCTCGTTCATGTTCCTCGGGCCAACCGGTGTCGGTAAGACCGAACTCGCCCGTGCTGTGGCCCAGTATCTGTTCGACGACGACCGGGCGATGGTGCGCATCGACATGTCCGAGTACATGGAAAAGTTCTCGGTGAGCCGGCTCATCGGTGCGCCCCCTGGCTATGTGGGCTACGACGAAGGCGGCCAACTCACCGAGGCCGTGCGCCGTCGTCCCTACAGCGTGGTGTTGCTCGACGAGATCGAAAAGGCGCACCCCGATGTGTTCAACGTGCTGCTGCAAGTACTCGACGACGGTCGCCTCACCGATGGTCAGGGCCGCATCGTCAACTTCACCAACGTGGTGCTGATCATGACCAGCAACTTGCTTGGCGATCCGAGCACGTTCTTCAAGCCTGAGTTCATCAACCGAGTCGATGACATCATCCGCTTCCGTTCGCTCACCGAGGCCGACCTCGTCGAGATCGTCACCATTCAGCTTGGTTCGCTGCGCTCACGGCTGGCAGCGCGTCGCATCACGCTCGATGTCACCCAGCCAGCGATGGCGCTCTTGGCCCACCAAGGGTTCGATCCGGCCTTCGGTGCTCGACCCCTGAAGCGCACCATCCAACGCGAGCTCAGCGACCCGATGGCCGTGCGTATCTTGCAAGGTTCGCTGAGCGACGGCGACACGGTCACGGTCGACGTTGTCGACGACCGCATCGCATTGCGCTAACTCCACTATTCGTGGATCACGACCTTGCCGCCCATCGGCAATAGGTTGAGCGCCCAGATCATGTCCATCGCCGGGTTGCTCACCCGAATACATCCGTGTGAGGCGGCATAGCTCGGCACGTTGGGTGCGCCATGCACGGCGATGCCGCGCACTACGAAGCGGGGGCGATACAGCGTGCCAAGCGTACCTTTGTAGATCGGCTCATCGACCACCCGATAGATGCGGAATGTACCCACATCGGTGATGGCCGTGCCGGTCACTTTGGCACCGGTGATCTGATTGTCGGCTTCGTAGAAGTAGCCGCCGCCGGTGGACACGTTGATGACGAGCAGCATCTGTCCATTGCGCACGAAGAAACCGAGTTGGCGTCCCTTGTCGACCTCAAACAGATCGCCGGAATTGGTGACGCTTGCGGTGGCGCGACAGTTCGGCCAGTTGAGACGGTGCGCTGTTGCGGCGTTCACCGTGCCGTTCGGTGTGAGTCCGTGCCACTTCTGGTAGGCCATCACCGCCTGTTGAGTGCTCCAGCCGTATGCGCCGTCGGCGCCTTCGTTCCAGAATCCGAAGTCGAGAAGGCGTTGTTGAATTGCCGCCACATTGGCGCCGGTGGCGCCGCGTCCGGCGCTGAGGATGGCGGTGGCCATGAAGCCCGCACACATCGCTGGCGTTGGGTCCACGTTTTGCGGGGCTCCGAATGGAGCAGCCACTGGCGTGCCCAGATAGAAACCGCTGATGTCGGCAATGGCATGTGTTGGGTTCTGAGCGAACACATCGAACCCCCGCGCTGACACCGGCACAATCACCTGAGTGGCCAGCGTTTGGCCAGCCCAACTGACATTCATCGACGAGGTATCGCGTTGCTTGATCGCCGGGTTGTTCGACCCTGCAGGCGTGACGCTGAGGTAGCCAGCTTCGAGCGTGTCGTCGACCGTGAGGTTCAGTGCAACTGCCGAGATGTCAGAGCGACCGATAGCGGCATTGCTCGCGACGCCAACTTCGAGATTCCATCCGGGGAGCAATCGTTGTCTGCCGCCGAGTGGGTTGAGCGTTGCCGAACGGCTATCGAGGAAACGAGTGGGCGTGGTCAGCGGCACGAAGAGGCCATCGGTAGAGGTGGTGGCCATGGCCCCGGTGAATGAGCCGATTACGTCGATGATCAAGTCACCGCCACTTGAGGAGAACACCGAGAACTGTCCGGCCGAGTCGACCGGCACGATCACTTGGTTTGAAGCGGTCTGGCGGCGGAAGACGGTGTTCACGTTTGAGGTCTCTGGCTGCGTGGAGCCAGTGGGGAACACGGTCCAATAGCCGGGCCCGCTGCCGATGGTGGTCACGTTGAGTACCACGGCTGAGGCATCGGCGGCGCCAGTCACCGCGTACGTGCGTAGGTCACTCTCGATCATTGGTGTTGCTGTGATGCGTGTGTCGACCATGCGTGATGGCGCAGGCAGCGGCACGAACCGACCTGCCTCAGCCGCAGCAACGGGCATGTAATAGCCGAGCATGTCGACCACCACGTTGCCGCCGGCCGACGAGTACACATCGACGGCGCCTGAAGGGCCAACAGGCACCGTGACCATGTTGGCCAAGGCGAGGTTGTTGCCAAAGAACGCGCCAGGTGCGTCGACGTTGAGGTTTGATGCGGTGGGCAAGGTGGTGCCGTGCGAGTACAGAGTCCAGTACCCAATCGCGGTGGGACCAACAACGGTGACGTTGAGCACCACAGCGATCATGCTTGCAGGGGGCGGAAGCGGCAGGTCGCCCATCACCGGAACAACCAGGACACCACCGGCTTGCAGCGAACCGGTAGTGCGCGTGTCGGCCAGACGAAGTGGAACGGCTAGAGGTTGATAGGCCGAGGTTGCGGTTGGTGCAACCGCTGTCGCAGACGTGGCGGTGGTGGCCAAGCAAACCATCGAAGGCAGGGTGAGCAGGCTCAACGCAACAGCGCCGATTCGAACGTGGTGGCGTCGCATTTCACAAAGGCTACTGCGTGTGTGCTGGTGGAGTTTTGGCAACAAGCGCGCTGATGCCTACGACTCGTGTGCTGCTTGCAGCGTCAACGTGAACGTTGTGGGGACTGCCGAGGTGAGTTCAAGGCGACCACCGTCGGCTTGAGCCAAGCGGCGAGCGAGCGCAAGCCCGCGGCCGTGCAAGGAGGCTGGATCATCGGACCCGAGAAACTTGGTGGCGATGTGGTCGGCGTTGACGGCGCCTCGGTCGTTTACGTGTAGCTGTCGGCCGGAGACGGTGATATTGACGTCGCCGGTGCCGTGCCGCAGCGCGTTGTCGAGCAGCAGATCGATGATCTGGCCGACGAAGCCGGGTGTCGCCAGAACCAACGCTAGTTGGTCGGACGCGACAGCGCTGAATGTGAGCGACCGACGTTGCTGTTGGTAGCGCGGTATCCAGTCGACTCGGTGCTGTTGTGCGATGTGTTCAAGCGCGACCGGCACTCGCAAGCGCCCGCGGCTGCCGCGGGCGAGTTCGAGTAACTCGTCGAGGGTCGCGGTGAGCCGTTCGGTTTGCTCGAGCGCGTGCAAGGCATCGGTGCGCACCGCAGGATCGGGATGCGATGCCAGCAACTCGATTTGCAGGCTGATGCCGGTGATGCTGGTGCGCAGTTGATGGCTTGCGTCGGCGATGAAGCTTCGCTCTGAGTTCAGCGTCTGATCAAGTCGCAGGGCACTCGATTCGAGCGAGGTGCGGATGTCGTCGATCTCGCGAATTCCCGACATCGGAGGCAACGCTGCGCTGAAGTCGCCAGCACCAAGACGTGCCGCTGAACTCGAAAGTTGCTCGAGCGGACGAGACACTCGGGCTCCAAAGATCGAGGCGAGCACAGCTGCGAGCAGCACGCCGCCCGCGGCCAGCACGCCAAGCAGTGAGAGTTGCCCGTTGAAGCGCCGCCGAACATTGGCGCGGGTAGTGCTCACGTCGATGCGCGTGTCGGCGGGACCGGTCACCGTGGCGTGAATTGAGTCGTTGATGATTGGTCCTGCGGCTGCAATGAGATCGCCGTTGCGCGCGCGAATCTCGGCACGGTCACCTTCGATAAGCAGATCGACAAGGCGTGTTCCGTCGATTGGTTGGTTGTTCAGCAGGGGTTCAGCCAGGGTCGAACTGATCGAGGTTGCTTGGGCGGCGAGGCGATCACGCAGCTCGTCTTCAGTTGCTCGTTGCAGCAACAAGATCACCGGCGTGGCAAGCACCACGAGCACCATCACGCTTACCAAGATCGTGTTACGGACCATCCGTTTACGCATTGCTTGTCACCCCGCTTCGTAGCGGAAACCGATTCCGCGGATGGTGATAATTCGCTCTGGCGGGTCGCTGGTGTCGCCGATTTTTCGCCGCAGGGTTGCGACATGCGTGTCGAGCGTGCGCGTGGAGCCCCACCAGTTTTCGTCCCAGACCTCGGTCATGATGGCCTCGCGCCGCAGGGTCTCGCCGTGGTGTGTAGCGAGCAGCACGAGCAGGTCGAACTCCTTTGGTGAGAGGCCCAGTTCGTCATCACCAAACCACGCTCGACGAGCAGCGCAGTTGAGGCGAAGCTGACCAATCTGATCGACATCGTGCGCCGCTGGACCCCCCGCTTGGCTGGCACGAAGTCGGGCGCGTATTCGGGCGGTGAGCTCGGCGACACGAAACGGCTTGGTGATGTAGTCATCGGCGCCCGCATCGAGGCCCACCACGACCTCGACCTCTTCGTTGCGCGCGGTGAGCATCACGATCGGAAGCGACGGGTGCAGCGCGCGAAGCCGTCGGCAAATCTCGAGTCCATCGATGTCGGGAAGGCTCAGGTCGAGGAGCACGAGATCAGGAAGTGCCTCGCCAACCGCGTTGAGCGCGGTCTCGCCGGTGTCGCAGTGGCGCACCTCAAAACCCTCGGCGCGCAACATGCGCGCCAGTGGCTGACTGATGCGAACATCGTCTTCGACCAGCAGCAGCGAGCTCATACGCGTTTGAGCGTAGGTCGCTGGTGGGCTCCGACGCCGCCACACTGGTGCTTAGCGTTGGGGTGGATTGTCCCTCACCCAGTTTGCGGCTTGCGTGCGATCGGAGACCTCGAGCTTGCTGAAAATTGCGGTGAGGTGAGCCTTCACAGTTCGCTCGCTAATGCCGAGTTTCTTGCCGATGCCTTTGTTGGTGAGGCCTTCGGGAAGAATCTTCAAAACCTCCCACTCGCGGGGACTCAGCGTTGGAACAACAGCCGGATTTCGTTGAACCTCGATGAGGATGCGTGCAGCCTTTGGATCAAGTGGCGACTCGCCAGCAAATGCTGCCCGAACACCTTCGACAAGCTCGACGGGCGTCGAGTCTTTGAGCAGGTATCCAATGGCACCCGACGAGATTGCATCGAACACTTTGCGTTGCTCTGAGAACGATGTGAGCGCCACGATGCGGATCTTTGGACTGGCGGCGAGAATCTG
>CAMASN010000059.1 GCA_945861025.1 Ferrithrix thermotolerans DSM 19514 | reverse complement strand
GCGGTTACCGATGTCACCGGTTTTGGATTGTTCGGCCACTCGTGGGAGATGGCCGAGCGCGCCGGCGCAGTGTTTGCATACGACTACAACCGACTGCCGATGTACTCGGGTGTGGTCGATGCCTTGGCTCGTGGCGTACGCACCGGCGGCGACCCGCGCAATCGTGAGCATGTGCAGCATCACGTGAGTGCGTCGGCCGATCTCACCGATGCGCAAGTAGCTATTGGCTACGACCCACAAACGTCGGGCGGGCTGCTCGCAGCAGTGAGCGCTTCGGCCGAGGCCGATCTGGTTGCTGCCGGGTTTGTCACCATCGGCACCGTCATCGCAGGCGACGCTCAGATCGTGCTGCAGTAACGCCCGATGGCCGCTCGTCGCAGTAAAGCCCCCACCCGCGACATCGAGCGCGAGTTGTGGCAGGCCGGCCACGAGATTGTGGTTGGCATCGACGAGGTTGGTCGCGGTTCGTGGGCGGGTCCGCTGATGGTTGGCGTCGCGGTGTTGCCGCGTGATCGGCGCGTGAACGGTGTGCGCGATTCGAAGATGCTTACCGAGGCTGGCCGCGAGCAGATCTTTGACCGGGTTGCAGGATGGTGCGATGCGTGGGCTGTTGGTGCAGCGAGCCATGTCGAGTGCGATGAATTAGGTATGGCTGCCGCACAAAAACTGGCGGCGAAGCGGGCACTTGACTCGCTTGGCGTGTCGGCCGATGCCGCGGTGGTCGATGGCAAGTGGAACTTTGTGGCGCCGCATGTGCGTCACGTAGAGATGCGCGTGAAAGCTGATGCAATCTGCCTCTCAGTGGCGGCCGCATCGATTCTTGCCAAGGTGACCCGCGACCGAATCATGCGCGAGCAAGCCGTGCACTATCCGCAGTGGCATTTCGATACCAACAAGGGCTACCCATGTCCGTTGCATCGCACGGCACTGCAGGGCTACGGGCCATCGGCAATTCACCGTCGCACTTGGGTGTTCATGGAGAACTTCGTACCATGGCCAGGCATGCGCGTTGTTCGGCCGGATCAACCGACGCTGTTCTGAGAATCGAGTTGTGCAGTGACCGAAGTTGATGTTCTGGTAATCGGCGCGGGCCTTGCCGGTCTGCGCGCAGGTGTCGATCTTGCCGATGCTGGTCGTGATGTTGTTGTGGTCGAAGCGCGTGACCGTGTTGGTGGTCGGGTGTGGAGTCATGCCTTCGATAACGGTCAGTGGTGCGAACGCGGCGCCGAATTCATCGACACAGACCACGCCGTTGTGCTCGATCTTGTCGCCGAGCTTGGGCTGCGGCTCACCGATGTGCGTAGCGGTCACAACGATGAGACGCGTTGGCTGGATGTCAGCGGCCGCACAGCTCCGTTTGCGTTGCACCACTCGTTGCTGGGCGAACTCGAGCGATGGCACGAAGCCATTGGTGTGTTGGCCGCAGCCGTGAACGCCGATGATCCGTACTCGAGTCCACGCGCGGCCGAACTCGACGCACTCCGGTTGAGCGACATTGTGAATGAGTTGCAGTTGAGCCCGATGGCGCGGGTGGTCATCGGTCGCGAGGTTCGCAGCGAGTTCATGCTCGGGCCCGATGAGGTTTCGCAGTTGATGGCTGGGTGGATGACGGCGTTGCATCTTCGTTCGGGCGAGGGTCGCGAGGCGTATCGCATCGAGGGCGGTAACGATCTGCTTGCGCACGGACTCGCTGCGAAACTCGGCGACCGTGTTCGCCTCTCGTTGCCGGTAGATCGCATCGATCCCGACACCGGCGAAGTGTTCTTCGTGAACGGCGACATCATGCGAGCCAACCATCTCATCGTCACCGTGCCGTTGCCTGTGCTCGGGCGGATGTGGGCCGATATGCCACACGAGCTTGCGGCGGTGAGCTACGGCATCGGTGGCAAGGTGAGCGTGCAGACAACACGTCGAGTCTGGAATGACCACGGCTGCGATGGCACGGTCATCACCGAACGCGCGTGGGGTCAGATGTGGGAAACCAGTGAAGATCAACCGGGCGACAGCGGAGTGCTCACGATTTTGCTCACGTCGCATGATGGGGCCGCCCTGGCCGCATTGCCCGACACTACAAATCGGGTCATTGATGAAACCGACCGGCTGTTCCCCGGATTCAAAGCGATGTCAGGCGAGCGCGTGCAAACCGATTGGACCAACGATCGCTACAGCCTCGGCTGTTATGCCACCTTCGGCCCCAACGAGTTCATGCGTGCCTGGCCGCTGATGCAGCGCCGATATGGCCGCATGGTGTTGGCAGGCGAGCACACCGACGCGTGCGCTGGGTTCATGGAAGGCGCGCTGCGCAGCGGACGACGCGCGGCGGCGCTGGTCTGAGCTTCGCTGAAAGGGTCGCACACCCCTTGAGTACCGTGTGACCCAATGACGGTTCAGCCCACCCCCGAGCAAGTGTTGTCGCTCGCTCCCGATAGCGCTGTTGGGGCCGCCGCGCTGGCGCTGGCCACTCCGGCGTCGTGGTCGTTCGCTGGCTGCGACGACCAAGCCGTGTGGGGCAACTACATCGCTGCGGCCGCCGAGCCCTACGCGGTGGCCATCGATCTCTCCGACGACATTGCCGGCCCGGCCTATCGGTGCACGTGCCCCAGCCGCAAACTTCCGTGCAAGCACGCACTAGGGCTGTTGCTCTTGCACGCCAACAACGGTGTGGTCCGCGCTCCGCGTTTGCCCTTTGCTCAGCAGTTCATGTTGCGCCGGGCCAGCCGTTCACAATCCACCGACATGCCCACGGCCGAGCTCGCCAGTGTTGCGGCTGCCGATGATGTCGAATCCACAGCAGTGCCGGTTGGGGCTGCCGACCGTGCTGCGTCACCGTCGCTCACCGGAATGCAGCTGCCCGATCCCGCTCGATCCAAACGCCAGCTCGATCGCGCCGAGCGCATGCGTGCGGGGCTACAAGAGCTTGACCGTTGGCTGGCCGATCGCATTCGCGCTGGGCTCGCCGCGTCAGAGCTTGCCGACACCTCGAACTGGGATCTCCTTGCGGCGCGCCTCATCGATGCACAATGCGGGTCACTTGCCGGGCGGGTCAAGCGGGTGGCGGCCAAGGTGGGCAAGCATCCGCAGTGGCACGAAGACGTACTCGAAGAACTCGCGCTCATGCATGTGCTTGCGATTGGTGCGCAACACACGTCGTCGTTGCCTGCGGACCTTGCCGATGGTGTTCACGTTGCTACGGGGCTGGCCTCGGCCAAAGACGATGTACTCGCCGGGGTGCCCACCACTGCTCGGTGGACTGTGGCTGGTGTCAGCCGCACCCGCGAAGACCGCATCACCGTGCAGCGCACGTGGCTGTGTGCGTCCGATGGTTCCGACCCCAGCGGCAGCCTTACGTGGGCGATGTTGTTGGCGTTCGGTGTGTTCGGCGCCGAAGCCACGCTCGACTACAACGTGGGCAGTGTGTTCGAGGCAGACCTGCACTGGTATCCGGGTGGCATCGCGCTACGCGCCATCGTGGGCCGCGAGCATGTCGAGCCTGCGCCATCCACCGTTGCTCCGCAAGCGTGCAGCATCGCCGATGCGCTCAGTGCGTGCGGCTGGGCGGTGGCTCGTGAGCCATGGCTCGAGCGTTACCCCATGTGCATCAACGCTGTCCCTGCCCCGCTGGGCAACGGACGGTGGGCACTGGTCGACCCCACCGGTTCGGTGCCCATCGCTGCGGGCTTTTCGGCCACTGCCGAATTGGTGTGTTCCTCAGGCGGCCTACCGGTCTGCGTGATGGGCGAGTGGAGCGCCGATGGTTTCATGCCGCTCACAATGTGGGCCGACAACATGGCGATCCAGCTATGAACGACCTCGCCGAATCAGCCGCTGCCGAGTGGGCCACGCTGCTCAACGCCGCGCTGCTTGGCACCGATCGCCGTCCGCTGGCACCGGCATCGCCGGGTTGGGAGTCGGTTGTCGCTGCTCCCGACCAAGCCATCGAGCTACTCAATCGTGCAGCGGCAGTTGCCACGGCGCGCCGTGCCGGCGTGCAGCCACAAGCGGCGCCCACGTTGGCCACCCCTGCACCGCTCGACCCGCGGCCCGTGTGCAGCGCTACTGCGGCTGAGTTACTGGTGCTCATTCTTGGCGGCCAGCACGAAGCGTTACTGCCCGAATGGATCTCGCTGTGTCAGCACGCGGGGCTGCGGGTGCCGCACCATTTGATACCCAAGTTGCTGTTGCGTGGCCGCCGCAACCCAGCGTTCGATCACGCGGTACGCCCGGTGCTTGGCCCGCGTGCTGCGTGGCTTGCGCAAGCAATGCCCGAGCTTGGGGTTGGAGCCGCGCCAAAGCCGATACCTGCCAAGGCTGTGCCGTTCTTGCCCCCGGCGCCGCCGCCCGACAGTGGGGCAGTGGTGACTGCAATATCTGGCGCCTTCGCCGAGCGCCAAGCCACCTGGGCTGCGGCCCCGCAGTTGCGAACCGCCGTTGCATCGCTGCACCCCGAATGGTTGGCGGCGCTGATCCTCGAGCTCAACCGGGCCGCATTCAATACCGTCACCGAGCGCACCCGACTCGATCTGTTGGGGCTGGCACGAGTGCGCCGAGAGATGGTTGCTGAGTTGCAACCCGCTGCAGCCGCTGTGAATGCGGATGCGGCTGGTGCCGCCGATGATCCCTTGGCGGCCGACACTAGAACGCGTGTACGGTTGGCGCCGTGACTCAGCCTGACGCCGCCACCGTTCTTCGGCCGCACGCCGAGACCGAATTCGCACTCGAACTCGCCGCGCTCGCGGCCAACGACACCCGTGCTAAACCTCCACATTGGTTGCTTTCGCCGTGGTCGGTGGTCACCTACCTCATGGGTGGCACACTCGCCGATGGCTCGGTGATCACGCCCAAATACGTGGGACCGCGGCGCCTCATCGAGGTGTCGGTTGCAACGCTTGCCACCGATCGCGCTCTGTTGCTCTTGGGCCTTCCCGGTACTGCCAAGACATGGGTCAGCGAGCATCTCGCAGCCGCCATTAGCGGCAACTCCACATTGTTGGTGCAGGGCACTGCTGGCACCGCTGAAGAAGCAGTGCGCTACGGATGGAACTACGCCCGGCTCCTTGCCGAAGGCCCAAGCTCCGCAGCGCTGGTTCCATCGCCGGTGTATCGAGCCATGGAGCAGGGCTCCATCGTGCGCATCGAAGAGCTCACTCGCATGCCGAGCGATGTACAAGACGCGCTCATCACGGTGCTCAGCGAAAAGGTGCTTCCTATCCCCGAGCTCGGCGGCGAGATGCAGGCGTTGTCAGGGTTCAACCTCATCGCCACCGCCAACAACCGCGACCGAGGCGTCAACGAACTGTCCAGCGCTCTGCGGCGCCGCTTCAACACAGTGGTGCTGCCATCGCCAGCCACGGTCGAAGAAGAAGTGCTCATCGTTACCCAGCGCGTATCAGCCATGGCGGGCATGCTGTCGTTACCTGCGGTCACCACCTCAGCCGAAGAAATCCGGCGAGTAGTCACGGTGTTTCGCGAGTTGCGTTCGGGTCAGAGCGAAGACGGCCGCATCAAGTTCAAGACACCGTCGGGCACGATGAGCACTGCCGAGGCCATCTCGGTGATGGTGCAGGGCATTGCTATGGCTGCACATCTTGGCGACGGCACCCTGAGCTTCGATGCGTTATTGGGCGGCATCGAATCCACAGCGGTGAAAGATCCCGTGCACGACGCGGTGGTGTGGCGTGAGTATCTCGACTCTCTCGCCCGGCGCTAACGCCGACCCCGCCCCGAGCTCCCCAGCCCGCGGCCCCGAGGTACGCCTGTACGGCGTGCGTCATCACGGGCCGGGGTCTGCGTTGGCCATCAAACGTGCGCTACGCGACAACCCTCCCGACATCGTGCTCATCGAGGGTCCACGCGAAGCCGACGCCATCGCTGCGCTGGCTGCCGACCCCGATATGCATCCGCCGGTCACCATGCTCGGATATGCCATCGGCCAGCCTGACCGGGCGTTGTTTCACCCCTACGCATCGTTTAGCCCCGAGTGGGTGGCGCTGCGCTGGGCCACCGACGCCGACGTGCCGGTTCGGTTCATCGATCTCGCCCTCGCCAATGTGCTGGCACCGTGGCCGGCCGAGGTGCAGAACTCGCTCGAAGATCTCGATCAGCGCCCGGCCGACCCACTTGCCGAACTGGCGCTCGCCGCTGGCTACGACGATCCCGAGCGGTGGTGGGAAGACGTCGTCGAGCATCGTGAAGGCGGCGCTATCTTCGAGGCCATCGCCGAGGCAATGGGCGTGCTTCGTCAGGCCTTTGACCCCGATCTTGTGTCCGCCGAGCGCATCGAGCGTTGCCGCGAAGCACAGATGCGCACCGGCATTCGCACGGCTCTCTCCGATGGCTATGTGCGCATTGCGGTGGTGTGTGGTGCTTGGCATGTGCCGGCGCTCGAGCGTGCCCAGCATCCCAAGCAAGCTCGGGTCGATGCCGCTCAGTTGCGGGGCATGCCCAAAACCAAAGTGTCCATCACCTGGGTGCCGTGGACCCATCGCCGCCTTGCGTCGGCCAGCGGTTACGGTGCCGGCGTTTCGTCGCCCGGTTGGTATCACCACCTGTTCACCCACCCCGGCGAACACACCATTGCGCGCTGGTTTGCCCAAGCCGCGCACGTGCTGCGCGCCGCCGACTATGGCGCGTCGGCGGCCGACGTGCTTGAGGCAACCCGCCTCGCCACTTCTCTGGCGGCGCTTCGTGGTCGACCATTGGCGGGTCTTGTTGAGGTCAACGATGCGGCCCGCGCTGTGCTGGGCGATGGCACCGATGCGCCGATGACGCTGCTCAACAACGAACTCATTGTGGGCGCGCTCATCGGGCGGGTGCCCGCCCACACGCCGATGGTTCCGCTGGCCCGCAATCTTGCGGCAGAGCAAAAACGGCTGCGGCTCAAACCCGATGCCTCGATGCAAACGCTTGAGCTCGATCTGCGAAAATCGGTCGATCTCTCGCGTTCGCAACTGTTGCATCGCCTTGCGGTGCTGCGCGTGCCGTGGGGCCGCGAGGTCGATGGTCGTCGTAGCGTCGGCACCTTTCGCGAGACATGGCAACTGCTGTGGGAACCCGAACTCGAGGTGCGTCTCATCGAGGCCTCGGCGTTGGGCACCACCATCGAAGTGGCGGCAGCCGCAGCGATGGCGCAGCATGCCATTGGGGCATCGTCGCTGGGCGAACTCACCCACGCCGTCGAGGTGTGTCTGCTCGCCAACCTTGCGTCCACGCTGCCGGGCGTCGTGGCGCTCATTGCCGATCGCGCGGCGCTCGATCTCGATGTGTCGCACCTGATGTCTGCGCTACCGGCGCTGTCGCGCACCATTCGTTATGGCGATGTGCGCGGCACCGATGCCCAGTCGCTTCAGTCGGTGTTGCGTGGCGTTGTGGCGCGCATCGCTGCGGGGTTGGTGTTGGCGTGCGTCAACCTCAGCGACGACGCCGCCAATGTGGTCGGTGCGCAGATCAACGAAACCCAATCGGCGCTGTCGTTGCTTGGCGGTGGCCAGTTGATGAGCGCTTTCCATGGCGCGCTGGGAGACCTGGTCGAACGAGACCGCGTGCATGGATCGCTACAGGGTCGGGCCACGCGGTTGCTCGCCGATGCCGGTCACATGTCGGCCGCTCTCGTAGAAGCCCGCGTCTCGCGGGCACTGTCACGAGGCACTACGCCCGCCGATGGCGCTGCGTTTATCGAAGGCTTCCTCGGCGGTTCAGGCGTGGTGCTGATGCACGATGCCGAGTTGCTTGCCCTGCTCGATCGTTGGCTTGCCACGCTCGACTCAGAAGCATTCGTCGAGACCCTGCCCTTACTGCGGCGAACCTTTGGCACCTTCGAACTCGCCGAGCGCCGCCAGATTGGCGATCGTGTTCGCAACGGCAACGCGCCCGTTGTTGGGCTCGCAGCGTTCAGCTTGTCGGCCGAGCGTGTGGCGGCAGGCATCCACACAGTTGCTCAACTGCTCGGGGCGCCACGATGACCACCGCCGACGACTACCGGGTGCACGAAGGCGAGCGGTTGCGTAGGTGGCGCATGGTGCTCGGTGCCGATAGCTCCGACGCCGCCGAGATGGCCAGCGGCGCCGAGGGTTCACTCGATGGAGACGATCGAGCCATCGATGCAGCGCTCGGCGCGTTGTACGACGCTCCCACCAGTTCGGGTGCGCGCGGTCGCGGATCAAAGCGCGCAGGTGGCCTAGCTGCATCGGCCCCCAACGTGGCGCGATGGCTCGGCGATATTCGCCGCTACTTTCCTGCCGGCGTGGTGCAGGTGATGCAACGCGACGCAATCGAGCGACTCAACCTGCAACGCATGCTGCTCGAGCCCGAATTGCTCGAGGCCATCGAGCCCGACATTCACCTCGTATCAACGCTGCTCTCGTTGCAACATCTACTACCCGACACCACTCGCGCAACGGCGCGTTTGGTGGTGGGCAAAGTGGTCGCTCAACTGCATGATCGTCTCGCTCAGCCCACGGCGCAGGCGGTGCGCGGCGCATTGGCTCGCTCGGCGCGCACACGTAGGCCTCTGCCTGGCGACATCGACTGGAACCGCACCATTCGGGCCAACCTCGCCAACTACCAGCCAACGCTCAAGACGGTGATCCCCGACAAGCTCATTGGCTATTCGCGTCGGGCGTCAGCGGTGCAGCGCGAGATCATCATTGCCATCGACCAGAGCGGTTCAATGAGCGACAGCGTGGTCTACGCCAGTGTGTTCGGCGCAGCGTTGGGGTCGGTGCGCTCGTTGCAGACCCGTCTCGTTTCGTTCGACACAGCAGTAGTCGACCTCACCGAGCAGCTCAACGAGCCGATTGATCTGTTGTTCGGCATTCAGTTGGGCGGCGGCACCGATATCAACCGAGCGATGGCCTATTGCCAATCGATCATCACCAGACCCGCCGACACGGTGCTCATCGTGGTCAGCGATCTGTACGAGGGCACCCCGGGCGGCGATTTCGTGGCTCGCATCGCAGCAATGGCGCGTAGCGGGGTCACGTGTGTTGCGCTGCTTGCGCTGAGCGACGAGGGTTCTCCGTCATTCGATCGGGGTGCAGCCAGTGCGCTCGCCGAACTGGGTGTGCCGGCATTCGCGTGCACACCCGATGCATTTCCAGACCTACTGGGCGCAGCGATCAATCGCCGCGACCTCGGCACCTGGGCCGGCGGTCAGGGTCTCGTAACTCGACCCTGACCCGCCAACCCGGCGCTACCTACTTGCGTTTAGTCGCCCTGTGGGCGGCGCTTGTCGGCCGTGGCCGGACCGCGCTTGAAACCGCCGGGCTTGAACCCGCCTGTGCGTGTGCCACCTGGCTTGAAGCCACCGGTTGTACGGCCAGCGCCGCCAGCGCCGCCAGCACCGCGGAAGCCGCCGCCGGAGTTGCCGCCGAAACCGCCTGGCTTGCCAGCGCCATAGCCGGGACGGCTTGGACGGGCATCACCGTGTGGCGCGCCCGAACGATCGCCGCGGTCACTTGAGTAACGAGGGCGGTCGGCGCCGGCTGCGTCGTCGCGGTTGCGCCATGGGCGATCACCGCTGCCGTCGCGGCCGTATGGAGGACGCTGTCCGTCGCGTGCAAAGCCGGGACGATCGCCGGTTGGGCGTGAGCCGCCCGGGCGGCTGTCGCCGCGCTCGGCGCTGAACCGTGGGCGATCGTCGCGGTTGAAGCGGCCACGATCGTTGCCACGGTCGTCGTCGCGACGTGGACGCGGCGTGAAGTCGTTGCGATCGCGTGAGGCAGGTGCGGCATCGGTGCGCTCGTTGCGACCCTGATACCCGCCGCGTGAAGCGCCGTATGCCGGACGCTCGGTGCGTGCCACTGGTGCGTCGTCACGGCGTGGGCGTGGTGACCAGTCGTTTCGGTCGCGTGGTGGGGCTGCGTCGGTGCGGTCGTTGCGACCTTGGTAGCCACCGCGTTCGCCGCTGCCGCCACGACCCTGATAGCCGCCGCGTGCTGCGCCGTATGCGGGGCGATCGCTGCCGCTGCCGCCAGTGCGCTCGCCGCGGCCTTGGTAGCCGCCGCGCTCGCCACGATCGGCACGGTCGGCGCCGTATGCCGGACGCTCGGCGCGTGCTGCGCCATACACAGGACGATCGCTGCGCTCGCCACGGTCGGCGCCATATGCGGGACGTTCGCTACGTTCGGTGCGTTCGCCACGGTCACTGCGGTCACGGTCGGCGCCGTATGCGGGACGTTCGCTACGTTCGGTGCGTTCGCCGCGATCACTGCGGTCACGATCGCCGCCGTAGCCGCGATCGCTTGCTGCGGCACGGTCTACGTATCCGCCACGGCTGGTGCGGTCGCTATAGGCGCCACGATCGGCATTGCGATCGCCACGACCCTGATAGCCGCCACGGTCGCGCTCGCCGCGATCGCGGTTACCTGTTTCGCGTTCGCCGGCAGGCACGCGCTCGATGGGCTTCTCGCCCTGCTCCCAGGTGACTTCGGCTTCTACGTTGTCGCTCATGCGCTGGGCAATGCGCTGACGGCTTGGTGGCACGAACGCAATAACAACACCCGCGTTACCGGCGCGGCCGGTGCGGCCCGAACGGTGGGTGTAGTCCTTGTCGTTGTCGGGCAGGTCGTAGTGCAACACGAGGCTCACGTTGTCGACGTGAATGCCGCGGGCGGCAACGTCGGTGGCCACCAGTGCCTGAATCTTGCCGCGCTTGAAATCGTCGAGCGTGCGCTGACGCACGGCCTGGCTACGAGCGCCGTGCAATGCGCCGGCCTTCACGCCAGCGCGGTTGAGGTCTTCGCTCACATCGTCGACGCCGTAACGGGTCTTCACGAACACGACCGTTGGGCCGTGCTCTTCGATGAGGGCAACGGCTGCGTCGATGCGCTCGGATGGGCGGGTGACCACGAAACGGTGATCGACGGGTGCCTGCTCGACATCGTCCATCAGGTCGTGACGCACAGGATCTTTCATGTAATCCTGAATGATCTCTTGCACATCGCCGTCGAGCGTTGCTGACCACAACATGGTCTGGCGCGTGGCCGGGGTCATGTCGAGAATCTTGCGGAGGTCGGGCATGAAGCCAAGGTCGGCCATGCGGTCGGCTTCGTCGATGACACATACCTCGACGGCGCTGAGATCGCAGTAACCCTTTTCGATGATGTCGAGCAAGCGGCCGGGCGTTGCAACAACGACCGAGGCGCCCTTGCGCAACGAATGAATCTGCGGGCCGAACGAGGCGCCGCCGTAGATGGCCTGCACGAAACGCCACTGGGCGCGACCAAGGGTGACGAACACCTTTTGGACTTGCTCGGCGAGCTCACGGGTTGGCACCAGCACGAGACCGGTTGGACGGTGCGGCGCGGCTTGGCCGATGCGCACCATCATGGGGATTCCGAAACCGAGGGTCTTGCCTGAACCGGTTGGCGCACGGCCACACAGGTCTTTGCCGGCAAGGGCATCGGGGAGGGTGATGGCTTGAACCGGGAACGGTTCGGTGATGCCATCAGCGGCGAGTGCTTCGACGAGGCGCGCGGGGACGCCAAGATCTGCAAATGATTGGGACACGTTGTAGCTCCTTATGGGCGGCACACGCTCGCAGCAACTTGCCTGCGCCCAGTTATGGGATGCTCAGCTACTCACGTGTGTTCTGTTCCGTTGAACAGCACATGAAATGTATCAGTGTCAAATCCGAATCGCACTCGGCTGGTCTGAGGCCGTCGGTCACACGGGTCTAGGGTACTGCGCGTGGTGTGAGTGCATCGCTGCGCTGCGGCGCGAGACCACTTGAGTCAGTAAGTTGTAGAGCGCAAGTACTTTTGTCAGGAGGGCGCATGACCAAGTTCGATCTCATTGTCCGCGGTGGCCTCGTGCTCGATGGCACGGGAGGGCCCGGTCGCATTGCCGATGTCGCCGTGCGCGACGGCGTTGTGGTGCAGGTTGGCGATGTTCAGGGCGATGCCACGCGAGTGATCGATGCCCACGGAGCATTGGTCACCCCGGGCTTTGTCGACATTCACACTCACTACGACGGCCAAGCCACGTGGGATAGCCACCTTGCGCCATCGGCCAATCACGGTGTCACCACCGTTGTCATGGGCAACTGTGGCGTCGGCTTCGCTCCCGTTCGAGAAGGCGATCGCCAGCGACTCATCGAACTCATGGAAGGCGTCGAAGACATTCCTGGCGCAGCGCTGCACGAAGGTCTGAGCTGGAAGTGGGAGAGCTTCGCCGAGTACCTCAACGAGGTCGAGGGTCGCCCGCACGACATCGATGTTGCCGCGCAGGTTCCACACGGCGCGCTGCGCCTGTATGTGATGGGCGAGCGCGGCGCGAATCGCGAACCCGCCAGCGCCGCCGAGATCGCCGAGATGGGCCGCATTGCCGCCGAAGCCATCAGTGCTGGAGCGCTTGGCTTCAGCACCTCGCGCACGTTGAACCACCGCACCAGTCGCGGCGAACCAACCCCCACGCTCACCGCCGCACGTGAAGAACTTGTCGGTATCGCCGAGGCTATTGGCCGCACCGGCAAGGGCGTGTTGCAGGTGGTGTCAGACCTCACCGATTTCGATCACGAAGTCGAGACCATGCGGATGATGATGCAGGTGTCGGGTCGTCCGCTGTCTATCTCGTTGGCTCAAGCCGGTCGCGGCTCCGATCAGTCGATGCGTCTGCTCGAGGTACTTACCCAGGCCAACGCCGAAGGCCTGCAGATGCGAGCCCAAGTGGCTGCCCGCGCCATCGGTGTGCTGGTTGGTCTGCAAGCCACGGTGAACCCGCTCAAGTTCTGCCCCAGCTACCGGCCGCTCGCCGATCTCGAACTTGGCGAACTCGTGAGCCGTCTCGCCGAGCCCGAAACCCGTGCGGCAATCCTCAGCGAATACGCGGGCCATTGTCTGCCAATCGTTGGCAACCCCACGCGCATTTTTGTCATCGGCGCAGTGCCCGATTACGAACCCGACACCGATGCCACTGTTGCTGCACTGGCCACCAAGGCCGGTTGCCTTCCCGCCGAAATGCTCTACGACCTGTTGCTCGGCGACCAAGGCAGGGCGTTGCTGTATGTGCCCGTGCTCAACTACGGCGACGGCAACCTCGACACCGTCGCCGCATTGCTGGCGCATCCGTTTGCCGTGCCAGGCCTCAGCGATGGTGGCGCCCACGTTGGCACCATCTGCGACGGAAGCTTTCCCACCACGCTGCTCACCCACTGGGGTCGAGACCGCACGCGTGGCCCCAAGTTCGAATTGCCATGGCTTGTCAGCCGTCAGGCTCGAGCAACTGCCGAAGCAGTTGGCTTGCTCGACCGTGGACTCTTAGCCCCCGGCTATCGCGCCGACATCAACGTCATCGACTTCGATGAACTCACGTTGCATGCACCGCGACTCAGCTTCGATTTGCCTGCAGGCGGCAAGCGCTTCTTGCAAGATGTCGATGGATACCGGCACACATTTGTGGCCGGCGTCGAAACGTATTTCAATGGTCAGGCCACTGGCGCGTTGCCAGGCCGTCTCGTGCGAGGGAGCACATCATGAATGCACAGGGATTTGCACAGCCGATTATCTCGGCCGACTCGCACATCACCGAACCACCCGAGACTTATGTCGATTTCATCGACCCCGCGTATCTCGATCGCGCACCGCGCCTCGTTGATGGCGGCGAGAAACTCGGCGAGGTGTTCATGGTCGATGGCATGCCACGGCCACTGTCGCTGTCTACTGCGGCAGCCGCAGGCAAGCGTCCCGAAGAGATCAAAGCGATGGGTTCGCGATTCTCCGATCTGCACCGCGGTGGCTGGGATCCAGTAGCGCGCATGGCCGACCAAGATCGCGACGGCGTTTCGGCCGAAGTGATTTACCCGAGCATCGGCATGGTGCTGTGTAACCACCCCGATCTCGACTACAAGAACGCATGCTTTCAGGCCTACAACCGTTGGCTCGCAGGTTTCTGCTCAGCGCAGCCCGACCGTTTGCTTGGCCTGGGTCAGACCGCAATGCGCACCCCCGATGAGGCCATCGCCGATCTGCAGACCATCAAGAGCCAGGGCCTGCGCGGTGTCATGCTGCCCGGCCAGCCAGGCGTCGAAGACTACGACTCGACCATCTACGACGAATTCTGGGAAGCAGCGATTGCGCTTGAGCTGCCGCTGTCGTTCCACATCCTGACCATGTCGTCGGGCAAGACCCGTGGACCGAAGATGGCGCAGTTCCTCAGCATCGTGCGTGGCTGCCAAGACGTGATGGCCATGCTCGTGATGGGCGGCGTGTTCGAGCGTCACCCCAACTTGAGCATCGTGTGCGCCGAAGCCGACGCTGGATGGGTGCCTCACTTCAGTTATCGCATGGACCACGCCTACAAGCGTCACCGTTTCTGGCTCCCTGCGGGCCAAGAGTTGTCGAAGCTTCCCAGCGAGTACTTCGCCGAGAACATCTACGTCACCTTCCAAGACGATTGGTCCGCGTTCAAGCAGGCCGACAACATGAACTGGAAGCACCTGATGTGGGCCAACGACTTCCCGCACTCAGACAGCACCTGGCCATGGAGCCAAGAGATGTTGACCGAGCACACTCAGCAACTCACTGCTGAGCAAAAGGTGGCGATTCTGTCCGACAACGTTGCTGGCCTTTACGGTATCGACCGCTCCGTACTCGTCTAAGTCGTAGAGGCGTTTCATATGCATGCCTCTGCCAAGCCACTGCCATCGCATCTCGGTCTGTGCGTGGCCGATCTCGAACGGTCGTTGCAGTTTTACTGTGACGGTCTCGGGTTCGATCGCGCCGAGGGCTACAGCCTCGACAACACGGTGTTGCCCGATCTGGCGCGCGCTCTCGAGGTCGAGTCGCCCGTGTCCATCACGTCGCAGTTCATTGTGTTGGGCACGATGAAGATCGAACTGTTGCACTACACCTCGCCGCCTGCGCACGGCGTGCCATCAACAAGTCGAGGCCAGCGTGGCTTCACGCACCTGTCGTTTTACGTCGACGATGTCGATGCGTCGGCTGCGGTGCTCGTGCAGCTTGGCGGAGTGGTTATCGAGGGCACGCGAGCGAACCTCGGTATCGATGTCGTGTTCCTTGCCGACCCTGACGGCGCTCGCATCGAGCTGATGAGCCCGCGGCCGCGATGGAAACACATCGCCGATCAAACCTCGTAGCAAAGCCCGCTTGTTGGCACCCGATTCCAACTGAGTTGAGACGCGAAGAATCCCCGAGGCAAACCTCGGGGATTCTTCACACGCAGCTCGTTGATCAATCAGCGTTACAGGTTCACCCTGAGGTTGCCGACGCTGGTTGCTGAACCCGCAGCATTGGTGACTCTGATGTTGTAGAGCCCCGCCGGCGTTGCTATTGATGGCGTGAACGTGATCGACGTGGCACTGACAATGGTTGCCGTCTGAGCCCGCACGACGCCGCCTTGAACCAGCGACACGGTTGAGCCAGCTACAAAGTTGATTCCGGTAACGGTCACTCGGTTCAGGCCGCGACGAGCGGTTGTTGGCGTGAACGTGATGATCGTTGGTGGCTGTACCACCGTGAACCTGGCAGCGCTCGTGCCTCTTCCGAAGGCGGCAATCGAGATGGTGCCGGTTGCGCTACGTACTCCGAGCCCGGTCACTGTGATTCGGGTTGGGCTGTTGACCACGAACATTGGAACGCTCGTGCCGCCGATGCTCACGCTCGTGGTGCCTCGGAAGTTGTTGCCGGTGATCACGATCGTCGCAGCCAAGCCGCCGGTTGTTGGTGTGAACGAGGTGATGGTTGGGGCCCGGTTGACCACGAATTCAAGCGAGGACGTGATGAACCCGGTCGTGGCCACTCGAACGAGGCCCTGCACTGCGGTGGCTGGCACAGTCACCCTCAACGACGTGGAAGTGCGTGTCGCTGCTGTAACGGCTGCGGCGACGGTTCCGTTGGTGGCCGTGGTGAAGGTAACTGTGCTGGCTGCAGTGAACCCAGTGCCCGTCAGGGTGACAGCGATGCCTGGCTTGGTAGCTGCAGCGCTGAAACCAGTCAAGCGTGGGCTCGAGCCAACGGTGAAGGTTGTGGACGTACCGCCATTGACGGTGATCACCCGCAGTTCGGCATCGGTGATCGCTGCCCCGGTGGTGTTGGCCCCGGCAGGAACGACGACGCTGATGCTCGTTGTCGATGCCGCCGGTGTGGCTGCGAGCGCTGCGACGACACCGTTAAATGTGACGGTTGTGGCGCCCACAATGAAGCCGGTGCCCGTGATGGTCACTGTGGTTCCGGCTACGCCCGAAATCGGGGTTCGCAACGTGATG
>CAMASN010000058.1 GCA_945861025.1 Ferrithrix thermotolerans DSM 19514 | reverse complement strand
CGGCTACGTTGAGCGCCAACGAAGCGGTGAGTGGGCAACGCTCATTCGTGGTGGTGGCAGTGACGGTGTAACGACCTGCGGCTGATGGCACCGTGGCGGTGAACGAAGCGGTTCCGTTCGCGGCTGCGGTGGCCGTGCCAACTGCAGTGCCGCCGATGGAGAACGCAACCGAAGCGCCGGAACAGAATCCGGCTGCCGAGAGGGTGACCGAGGCGCCTGGGGTTGGGGTTGCCGAACTGCTGGACACAGTGGCGCTGCCTGGCGGGTAGGCCGCGTGTGCTGCGACAGGGCTGAGACCGACCAAGGCCAACATGCTGATGGCAATTGCGAGCAAGCGCTTCATTGAAACCTCCAAAGTAGAATGATTGGACTATAGCTGCTGGTTGCGACACTGTGTACGAGGGTCGACATTCAGTTTACTTCGGCGTCAACTGCAGTTCATCGACGCCAGCTGGGCAAGAGCTCACGACGATCTGCTCGGCGGTGCTCGTGCAGCCTTCCCGACTGCAGCTACCCTTCGTGCCTTATGGCATTGACGCGACGAAACCGGCTTCGGGGCCGTCAGCCAATGTATGCGTCGTTGATCGCTGCTGTGTCTGGCGTTGCGGCTGCAGCGGCTGGAGCTTCGCCCACCGGTTCGTCGGCGATCGACGCGCTGCTCGTCGCAGCCTTCGCGGCGCTTGTCACATGGAGCGCGGCAACTGCACCGTGGTGGGCCGTGGGCCTGACCTGTGCGATAGCGGCGGTGGTTGCCGTTCAGCCACTGCTCGTTGCTGTGGCCTTAGTCGGATGGGCAGCCACGTTCTTTATCGGAATCAAGCGCCGCAACCTTCCGCTGGTGCGAGTCGCCGCTGCTGGGGCAGCCGTGCAGGTTCTTGCGCGATTGCAACTCAACGGATTTCTCGGGTTGTCGGCGATCATCGGTTGCGTCACCCTCGCAGCGTTGTTTGTCCCCGCGATTCTTCGGCGCGAGCGCGCTGTGCGAAAGCGTGTCTGGAAGTACCTCGGCGTTGCCGTGGCGTGCGCGACGGTGGCGCTTATCGGTTTGGGTCTTGGTGCGCTATCGGCCCGCAGCCCGTTGCAAGAAGGAAATCGACGCGTCCGCGACGGCCTCGACGCGCTCAATCGTGGCGATATGGCTGCAGCCGCTTCGGCGTTTGGTGCTGCCAGCAGCGCCTTTCGAAGCGCCGACAATGACCTCTCAGCTCTGTGGGCGCAACCAAGTCGTTTGTTGCCAGTTGTGGCCCAGCATCGAGCGAGCGCGATTATGTTGGCCTCTACTGCTGCCCACGCAATGGACCTCGCAGCCGGGGCACTTCGTCAGATCGATCCCGAATCGCTCCGAGTGGTCGAGGGTCAGATCGACCTCGACGCGGTTCGTGGGCTCGTTGCGCCGTTCACCTCCTTACGCACGGCGATCGCGGGCGTCGGAACAGCGCTCGCCGAGGCTGATTCGCAGTGGCTAACCCCGCTTGTACGTACGCGTCTGCTCGAGTTCGCAAGCGACATGGAAAAGAACAAAGTTCGTGCCGACAATGCTGTGTTGGCTGCTCAACTCGCTCCGGCCATGTTGGGCGCGAACGGCACCCGGCGCTATTTCATGGCGTTCACTACTCCAGCTGAGGCGCGCGGCCTTGGTGGGTTCATGGGGAACTGGGCCGAGATGACTATCGAGAATGGTCAGATCTCGATGTCCGAATTTGGACGGCATACCGATCTGAGCAACGGTGGACCCGATCCAGGAAATCGTCGGTTGAACGGTCCGGCTGAGTTCATCGACCGATGGGGCCGTTTTGGGTTTTATGACCCAGCAGATGGCACGACGGCGGTGCAGGCATGGTCCAACATCACCATGCCCCCCGACTTTGCGCTGGTGGGCGACGTGATCGCGCAGCTCTATCCGCAGAGCGGCGGTCGAAAGATCGATGGCGCATTCGCGCTCGATCCTCAGACGATGGCTGCGTTGGTGTCGTTTACCGGGCCGATCACCCTTGACGGAGTTGATGAGCCGCTTACCGCCGCGAATACCGCCAACTTCATCATTCGGGATCAGTACGACATCACTCAGCTTGACGATCGCATCGACCTGCTCGACACAATTGCTCGGACGGTTGTTGATCGACTGCTCGGAGGGTCCATGCCTGCGCCAGCCGAGCTTGCCCGCACACTCGGCCCGCTCACACGACAGGGCAGGCTCATGGGCTGGAGCGCCGATCCTGCCGAAGAGTCGTTGTTCGCCAAGATCGGCATGTCGGGTGCATTTCCCGCATTAGGCGGCGGCGATGGCGTCGCCGTAGTGGTCGATAACGCGGCCGGAAACAAGGCCGATGCATTTCTTAATGTCGCCACGAGCTATCGCATTGGAGCGCTCGATGTAAGCGGCTTCCGTGACGGCACGGTCACCATCACCTTGACAAACAACGCGCCGGCTGGCGGCTTACCCGACTACGTGCTCGCCAATGCCGTCGATTTGCCGCTCGGCACGAACCGCATGTTCTTGTCGGTGTACACCGGATTACCCATGGAGTCGGTCACGCTTGATGGTGAGCCGTCCACGATGGAAACGGGAACGTCGCTTGGGTGGAACGTGGCGTCGACGTTTTTGAACATTCCGCCGGGTGGAACCCGGGTAGTCACACTTCAGGTAGCTGGCGTGCTGACCTCGCCCGACCGTGCGCTCGTGACGCGAGACCAACCGATCGTGAAGGTTCAACCCATCGTTGTCTCGCGGGACTGAGCTACCCGCTGCTGCCTAGCCCGAATGGCCGATGCGGGCGTTGCGCTGCGCGTCGGCAAAAGAGATGTCTTTGTCGACACGCGGTTCGGCCGGTAGCCCGAGGACCCGCTCGCCCACGATGTTGCGCTGGATCTCGTCGCTGCCTCCGGCGATGCGGTACCCCGGAGCACCAAGCACATGTTCGCCCCACGCAAAAGTGCCCCACTCGCCAGTGTCGGCAACCAGCCGCGGCCCGAGCAACAGCGAGACGGCATCGCTGACACTGGCCATGTTCGCGGTCCACATCAGCTTGCCTAACGAGCCTTCGGGCCCTGGCGTCTGGCCTGCCTTCAGGCGTGCAGCGGCACGACGGTTTGTATATTGCGCAACCTTGTAGTCGGTGTAGAGGCGAGCCAACATTTGACGAATCACAGGATCATCGCCGCGTTCGAGATGTTGCGCGAGCGCTTGAATTTGCCGGTATCCGCCTCCGGCATGCCCGCCGCCGCCACCACCTGAATGGTCGCGTTCGAACCCTAAGCAGGTGATCGCTACCCGCCACCCTTCGCCTACGGGCCCGAGCCGCAATGCATCAGAGATGCGGGCATCGGTCATAAACACTTCATTGAAGTTCGAGCCGCCACTCATCTGTTTGATGGGCCGTACCTCAACACCATCGGCATCGAACGGAACGAGAAACGCCGTGAGTCCTTTGTGCTTTGGAACGTCGGCGTCGTGGCGGGCGATAGCGAGACCCCATTGGGCGAAGCGCGCCCCGGAGGTCCACACCTTTTGGCCGTTGAGAATCCACTCGTCGCCATCGAGTGTGGCGCGGGTAGTGACCGAGGCGAGGTCGGAGCCGGCAGATGGCTCAGAGAAGAGTTGGCATCCGAGAATGTCCATTCGCATCAGCGGCTTGACGAAGTGGAGTTGTTGTTTCTCGGTGCCATACGCCGCGATCGTTGGCGCAATCAAGCCCATTGAGGTTGGTGGCAGTTCGCCCGCCGAGGGCACATGAAAGCGTGCTTCCTCGCCGTTGTATGCACGTAAGTAACTGTTGGGAAGGCCTCGTCCGCCCAGCGCTGGCGACCAATTGAGCATTGCGTATCCGGCATCGAACTTCTTTTGTTGCCAGGCCCGTGTGGCCTCAAGCCGTTCGGCTTCCTGCTGCTCGGTGAGGTTATGAAACACCGCCACATTGTCTGAACCTTGCCCCCAAACGGCGCTGCCGTCGTCGTTGGTGTGGCTTGCCTCGGATAACGGCTCCGCATTGCGCTCGAGCCAGGCGCGAGCGTTGCTGCGAAAGTCCTCGATGTCTGGCAACGCTGGGTCTGGCATGTGCGTGACGCTAGCGCGAAGGGCCTCGTTGATGGGCGCTCCAAGTCGGGACGTGCACTGGTCGCGTAGTTAGATACACGTTGTGAAAGATGGCTGCACATGGCGTTGGTGATCGTCGACAAGGCGCGCGAGCAGCCAACCGAAGTTGCGCTCTGCGACAGCCGGTTCTCGTTGACCTGGCCTGAGCTCAACGATGCATTGAACCGCGTCGCCAACGGCCTGAATGCGTTTGAGCTTGGCGCTCAACGCCGCGTGGCGGTGTTTGCCGAGAACTCGGTCGAAACGTTGCTCGCCCATCTCGGCGGCCTCTTGGCTGGGGCCAGCACGGTGCCGGTGAACTTTCATCTCAACGCTGCCGAACTCGAATACATTCTCACCGATTCACACGCGACGGTGCTGTTTGTCGGCCCCGAGAATGTTGAGCGCGGACTCACCGCTGCTCACGCCGCCGGTGTCGCCACCGTGGTCGGATGGCGATGTGAGCCGCACCCGCATGTGATCCCTTGGTCCGACTGGCTGGCTCAGTCGTCGGCCGCAGAACCAGCGAGCAACGTGTGTCCGTTACCAAACCTGATGTACACCAGTGGCACGACCGGTCAGCCAAAAGGGGTAGACCTGCCGCCAACGATGTTCGCCGGAGGTAACTCGATTGAGGAGCACTTCGTTGGGCTGCGTGCCAACCGGTTCACCAAGTTCGCGACTCATCTGGTTGTTGGCCCGATGTATCACACGGGCCCGCTGAATGGCTTTCGCATCCTCGCCGTCGGCACGCCAGTCGCGGTGCTCAACAAGTTCGACCCTGAGGCCGTGCTGGCCGCAATCGAGCGCTACAAAGCCGAGACAAGCTTGATGGTGCCCACCCATTTCAAGCGACTGCTTGATCTGCCGCCAGAAGTAAAGGCGCGCTACGACCTCAGTTCGATGCAACTCGTTGCCCACACCGGCGCAGCATGTCCCATCGATATTAAGCACCGCATGATCCAGTGGTTTGGACCCATCTTCCTCGACGCCTATGGCGCCACCGAGGTCGGCACCACATGCAGCATCACCAGCAACGAGTGGCTGGAACATCCGGGCAGCGTTGGCCGAGCCCTGCCGCCGTTCACCGCGCTCATTGTCGACGATCAGGGCAACCCTGTGCCAGCGGGTACTGAAGGCAACCTGTACTTCGAAGACGCAACCGGACGAGGTGTCGTGTACCCCAACGATCCGGTAAAGAGCGCCACGGCTCATCTTCGTCCGGGTGTGTTCACGTTGGGCGAGATCGGGTACCTCGACAACGAGGGATACGTGTACATCACCGATCGGTCGAGCGACATGATCGTGTCCGGGGGAGTCAACGTGTATCCGGCCGAGGCCGAGCAAGTACTGCTCACCCACCCATTGGTTGGAGACGTTGCGGTCATTGGCGTTCCCGACGCAGATATGGGCGAAGCGGTGCGCGCCCTCGTGGTGCCACAAGACCCGGCGAACCCTCCGCAGGCGGATGACCTCATTGCCCTGTGTCGGCAAGAGTTGGCGGGCTACAAGTGTCCGCGAAGCGTTGAGATGGTGTCCACCATCGGCCGCAACGCAATGGGCAAGGTCAACAAGCGAAACCTGCGAGCCCCCTATTGGGAAGGCTCGCGCACCATCGGATGATCATGCTGGTGACCACCCCAACTCATCTAGAAACCGAGCAACCATGAGCATCACTGACGAAATCTTGGTGACGCCTGAAGTGCTCAGTTGCCCGTACGAGTTCTATCGGCGTGTTCGCGACGAAGCCCCCGTGCATCAGACCCCGCTGGGCTTTTGGTTGGTGTCGCGCTTCGACGATGTGATGTCGGTGGTGCGCGATCCAGAGCGTTTCTCGAGCAACTTCAACACGTCGTTCGCGTCGGGCAGCGCGAGCCCCGAGATGCTGGCCGTGCTGGCCGATGGTTATCCCTCGGCGAACACATTGCTCACCAACGATCCACCGACGCACACACAGTTCAGGGCCTTGGTCAACAAAGCCTTCTCGCCAAAACGAGTCGCCCAACTCGAAGGCGAAATCCGCGGCGTCGCCACTGACCTCATCGACGCGTTCGTTGCCGATGGCAAGGTCGAGTTGGTCAGTCAGTTCGCAGTTGGTCTTCCGCTCACCATTGTGGCCGACGCACTCGGCGTAGATCGCGCCGACATGGCTCATTTCAAACAGTGGAGCGATCACGCCGTCGCGCCGCTCAGCGGGCTGCTCGATGCGATGCAGATGCTTGAGTGCGCGCGAAGTCGCGTCGAGATGCAGCGATACATGGCGGCCGTCATCGAGCGTCGTCGCGCCGAGCCCCGCGACGACCTACTGAGTGACCTCGTGCATGCAGTATTCGACTCGGGTGATCGCATCGGCGAGAGCCTCACAGTGGCCGAGTTGCTGAACGTGATCGAGCAGATCTTGGTAGCGGGCAACGAGACCACCACCAAGCTGCTTGCCGCAGGCATGTTGGCGCTTATTGAGAATCCAGAGCAGATGCTCAAGGTGCGGGCCAACACCGAACTCATCGGCAACCTTGTCGAAGAGGCGTTACGTATCGAGTCGCCTGTGCAGATGTTGCCGCGTATTGCCAAGACCGATGTCGAGGTCGGGGGAGTCAACATTCCCAAGGGATCGATGGTGATGGTGATGTACGGATGTGCGAATCGCGACGAAACCAAGTTCGCCAACGCCGATGTGTTCGACATCGAACGCAGTAACGCTCGCGGTCACCTTGCCTTCGGGCAGGGTCCTCACTTTTGCGTCGGCGCAGCGCTGGCGCGCAGTGAAGCTCGCATCGGCTTCGAGTTGTTGCTCGATCGGTTATACGACATCGCTCTGGCCCCGATCGAGCAGCCAACCGATCGAGCACTCTCAATGACCCTGCGCGGTCTCACCGCGCTGCACCTTGTCTTTACTGCCACCCCGAACAACTCAACATCGGAGTCCTGACTATGAGCATTGACCTCAACAATCTTTCGACGGTGCGCTACGAGGTCGTCGACCCAGGCGATCACGGCATAGCGGTGGTCACGCTCAATCGTCCCGAGAGTCGCAACGCTCAGAACAAGCGAATGACCTACGAAATGAACGCGTGCTTCGACGACGCTTCGCGACGCAGCGACGTGAAGGTCATCGTGCTGCAGGCCGACGGTCCGCACTTTTCAAGCGGTCACGATTTGCGCGATACCGAGAGCAGCCGCGAGTTCGATTCAGTGTTCTCGGGTGGCGGCTTTGGCCGTCCTGGTCAAGAGGGCTACATGGCCTACGAGGAAGAGGTGTACTTCCAGATGTGCTGGCGGTGGCGCAATATTCCCAAGCCGGTGTTGGCCGCAGCGCAGGGCAAGACAATCGCCGGTGGGCTGATGTTGCTGTGGGTCTGCGACGTGATCCTGGCCGCCGATGATGCACTGTTTAGCGACCCAGTGGTGGGCATGGGGGTGAACGGTGTCGAGTACTTCGCGCATCCGTGGGAACTCGGTGCTCGCAAGGCCAAGGAGTTGTTGTTCACCGGCGATTGGGTGACAGCGCAAGATGCCAAGGCTCTCGGCATGGTGAACCAAGTGGTGCCCGCTGCTGAGCTTCGCGAGTACACGATGGCAATGGCTCGTAAGATTGCGTTGCGCCCGAGTTTTGCGCTCAAGTTGGCGAAGGAGAGCGTGAACCAAACGCTCGAGGCTCAAGGCCAGTGGACAGCGTTCCGTGCGGCATTCTCGATGCAGCATCTCGCCCATGCGCATAACCAAATCAAGTTCGGGATGCTGATTGATCCAGGTCCCAAGCGACCAGATGCAGCGACCTGAGCATGCCCAAGCGCACTCCAGTCGTCAGAAAATTAGGTCGACCCCGCGATGTCGACTCGTCAGATACTCGCCAAAATTTGCTCGAGGTGGCCCGCCGCAGCTTTGCCCGTGATGGCTACGCTGCCACCACCAACCGCAGCATTGCCGACGAGGCTGGCATCACCACCGGCGCGATCTACCACTACTTCCCATCGAAGGCCGAGCTCTATGTCGGCGTCTACGAAGTGGTGCTCCAGATCGTGGCCGACAACTTCGACGCGGCGATTGATGCCCCCGGTTCATTGCTCACCAGATTCAGTCGCGCGCTCGATACGGCGTCCAACCTCAACCGCAGCGATTCATCGATCGCTGGGTTCTTGGTGGGTGTGCCGAGCGAACTGCAGCGGCACCCTGAGCTCATCGACTTCATACGCGCCCTACGCACTCATGCCCCTACCTTCGTTGGTCGGCTTGTGCGCGAAGCCGCAGCTGCGGGTGAGTTTCGCCCCGATGTACAACCACGTGCTGTTGAAGATCTACTCAACGCCGTGTTGTCAGGATTGGCCACATTCTCCACAGTGAGTGGAGACGCCGAACGTCACTGCGGTGCTATCAGCGCGTTGCAACAGCTTCTGGCAGGCGAGCTCATCGTCCCCACCTAAGCCGCCTATCAAGGGGCGCTGGTCGTGGTGCTGGTTGCGGGAACAGCCAAGCACTTGCCGAGGCTGTCATTGAGCAAGGCTTGGCCGACGTCGCTGAGCACGGGCAGGTTGATGTTCTCGCGAAGTTTTTGAACATCGGCAGTGTCGAGCTTGGCTGCCACAGTCATCACGCATGCCTGCTCGACGGCGAAGCCAGCGGCGCCTGCTTGGCCGACCCACACCTTTGCAAATTGTTCAATCACTTGATCATCGGTACCGACGGCTGTGACAACCGAAGCCGAGTCGGCGCCTGGCGTGTCGCCTGAGTCGGAGCTACCGCATGCTGACAGACCCAGAGCGAACGACGTAACGACGAGAAGCGTTGGAACTGCGAATTTCATGTCGGCAATCTACCAATCAGAGTGAAGTGTCTGCGCTGCAAAAGATTACGGCGTGCTGGTAGTGCTCGCTGCCGTAGTGGTGCTGTCTGCTGTGCGGCAGTTCTCGAGTTCGAGACCGAGTGCATCGCCCTCGGGGCTGAGCTTGGGTGAGAAAAAGCTTTCGCGGAAACTCTGCACGTCGGCGGCGCTGAGCCGAGCAACCACCGCCACCAAACAGTCCTTGTCGATTGTGAATCCGGCGGAGCCACTCTTGATCAATGCTTCGGTGATCCGTGCGCGGACTTCATCGTCGGTTCCAACAACAGTGACTACGGGAACCGTGCCGCCAGTTTCGTCGGCGCCGGTGGTGTCGGTGACGCTATTGGTATTGGTATTGGTATTGGTATCGCTGGGAGCTGCGGCCGTATCGCTGGTGGCCGGCGCCGACGCAGCAGGTGAGCTTGAGCTACCGCATGCTGACAGGCCGAGCAGGGTGACCGACACGATGAACGTTCTGAGCAAGACAGATTTCATGGCAGAAACTTACCAGTGGTCGAGATCTATCGCTGCTTCGAAAAAGCGACAAGCAGCAATGCTGTGAGCGATAACCCGTCGCCAATTCGGCCGGCCGCGATCTCGGAGCGAATCGTTGGCCACGTGACCCACTCGATTCGTTCCGATTCGCTGGGGTCCGAGGGGTCGCCCACGTAGATTGCCGACTCGCTGGCGAACAAGTTGAACACGCCGTCGCTGTTTCCGTTTTGCGGGAAATAGCGGCCGATTTGTCGAAGCGGTCCGGCTTGCCAACCGGTCTCCTCAAGCGTCTCGCGAGCAGCGGCTTGCATCGGCGTCTCGCCAGGGTCGACTCGCCCGGCGGGTACTTCCCAGCCCCAAGTGTCAGTAGCGAATCGATGTCGCCAGAGCAATAGCACGCCACGGTTGGGGTCGTCGACCACGGTGCCCGAGGCCTCGGTGGGCATTCGCACCACATGATGATCAAAGCGCGGGCCGCCAGGAATCTCGATGTCGGTGAGTGCAAGCCGAATCCACTCACTGTCATAGACGATGCGCTCGCCGTGCACGATCCATTTCATGATGCGAGCAGCGCTCGATTCATCGAATCGATGGTGACGGCAAGAAGCCCGATCCACACCAACACAAAGCCTGCCACCCGAACAAGAGTAAGCGTTTCGTTGTAGACAAGCCATCCGAGCAAAAAGTTAATGGTTGGCACAATGTACTGAACCAGAGCAAGCACGCTCAGAGGAAGCCGCTTGGCGGCGAGCGCAAACATCAGCAACGGCACTGCAGTAACAATGCCGGTGAGCGCCACGAGTACCCACTCGGTTGAGGTCGCAGTGTTCACGATGCTTTCGGCTTGGGTGGCACCCCAGACGACCAGGCCAACTGCGGGAATACAGAGAATCAATGTCTCGGTGGTGAGGCTTTCGAACGCGTCGAGTGTGCCTTGTTTCTTGAGGTACGAGTACGTAACCCACGAGCCTGCGATCAGCAACGACACCCATGGAAACTGGCCGTAGCCAACGGTGAGAACAACCATCGCAGCAACGGCGAGAGCGAGCGCCAGTTTCTGCACAATCCGAAGGTGCTCGTGCAACACCAGGACACCCAGCAAGGTGAGGCCGATAGGGGTCATGAAGTAACCGAGCGCCGCTTCCATAACTCGCCCGTGCACCACTGCCCATACGTAGGTGGTCCAGTTGATGGAGAGCACGATGGCTCCGATGGCGACGCGTACGAGCACGGCGCGGTCTCGGAGCTTGGCGAGGAGTGATTTAGTTTGGCTGCGGGATACGAGCCACGCGCCCATCAGTAGCGCCGAAGTGGTGATGCGGTAGCCGATCAACTCAAACGCGTTGAACTGTTTCAGCGCCTTCCAATAGATGGTGGCGAGGCCCCACAACAGGTAGGCGCTGATACCCCAAAAAACTCCGCTGCGTTCGGTGCCGTGGTCGCTTGACTCAGCCGCGGCCACAGGCCGCAGCAGTGCTCACGATTTCCAGCCGTTGAAGTAGGTGATCTCTTCGGCGGGGCGACGGTTGCCGGGTTTGAACGTGTCGCCGGTGTAATAGGCCACTGGTGTGAGGGCTACCTGCGTCACCGTGTCGGGGATACCGAGCAGTGCGCGAGCGTCGGCCTCGAAGGCCAAATGCAATGTGGTCCATGCCGTGCCGAGGCCGCGGCTGCGGGCGGCCAACATAAAGCTCCATACGGCGGGCAGCACGCTGCCGTAGAATCCGGCCACCGAACCCTGTGGGCCCTCGGGCACGCCGAGACTACACGGAATCACCAGCGCCGGGGCTTGGTGTAACACCGTGGCGAGATAGTCAGAGCTGTCCATGATGGCGTTGGCCTCGGAGCGGCCGGTGCGTTGTACGGCGTCTTTTTGCATCGCGATGTAGGGCTCATAGGCGCGGCGGTACAGGTTGGCGAGGCCCACCTTCAGATCGGGATCGTCAACAACGATCCACCGCCATCGCTGCAGGTTGCTCCCTGCTGGCGCTTGGCAAGCGATGCGGATGCAATCGGTGATGAGCTCGCGTGGCACGGGTCGATTGAGGTCGAGTCGCTTCCGCACGGCCCGAGTGGTTGTGAGCAGACGATCGGTTTGGTTCAGGTCGAACGATTCAGCCATAGCGTCCTACAGTACGGCGATTAGGCGCGTTGGGCAGATTTGGAGATGACGATGGCAACCCCAAAAGAGCTTTGGCAAGAGGCCTTCGCGGCCAGCAAGCTTCGCGATGGCGCTACCAACACGATGAGCGGTATTCCGCTTGAGCCCGTTTATGGCCCCGACGACGCCGAGCATCCGGGCGTCTATCCGTATACCCGCGGGCCGTACGCCTCGATGTATCGCTCAAAGCTGTGGACTATGCGCATGTTCGCTGGCTTCGGAACGGCCGACGACACCAACTGGCGCTTCAAGGAGATCATCAAGTCGGGCGGCGACGGACTCTCCACTGCGTTCGATATGCCCACGCTGCTTGGCCTCGACAGCGACGACCCGATGTCGCTCGGCGAGGTCGGTCGCTGCGGGGTGGCTGTCGACACCTTGGCCGACATGGAAGATCTGTATGCGGGCATCGACTTGGCGAAGACCACGACCTCGATGACCATCAACTCGCCAGCGGCGCCGATCTTTGCGATGTTCGTCGCTCAGGCCGAAAAAGCTGGCGTGCATCGGTCGCGGCTTGGCGGCACTTTGCAGAACGACATCTTGAAGGAATATCAGGCGCAAAAAGAGTTCGTGTTTCCTCCGCGTCAGAGCATGCGTCTGGTGCGCGACACGATCAAATTCACCGCATCTGAAATGCCGAAATGGCACAGCATCTCGATCAGCGGATACCACATTCGCGAGGCCGGTTCTACGGCTGCCGAAGAACTCGCATTCACGTTGGCCAACGGTTTCGCGTATGTCGAACTCGCGATGCAGGCCGGGCTGGCGATCGATTCGTTTGCGCCGCGCCTCAGCTTCTTCTTCAACGCTCACATCGACTTTTTTGAGGAGATCGCCAAGTACCGCGCCGCACGTCGCATCTGGGCGCGGTGGATGAAATCGCGCTATGGCGCCGAACTCGACCGTTCAATGCAGCTCCGGTTCCACACCCAGACTGCTGGGGTGTCACTCACCGCGCAGCAGCCCGAAGTGAACATCGTGCGCACCGCTATCGAGGCACTTGCTGGCGTGCTCGGCGGTACGCAGTCGTTGCACACCAACTCGATGGACGAAGCCTTGGCGCTACCCACCGAACGCTCGGCGCGCATTGCACTACGTACGCAGCAGGTCATCGCATACGAAACCAACGTTGCCCATGTGGCCGATCCGCTCGGCGGTTCGTATTACGTCGAGGCACTTACCGACGAGATGGAGCGTCAGGCTGAGGCCATCTTCAGTCATCTCGACGAACTCGGTCATGGCTCAATGCTCGACGGTGTCATCGCTGGCATCGAAGACAATTGGTTCCAGGGCTGCATTGCCGATAGTGCATACGAACAAGAGCGGTTGTTCAACCGCGGCGAGCGAATCGTGGTGGGTGTCAACCGCTTCCTCGAGGGCAACGACGAAGACACCATGCCCATTTTGCAGATCACGAACGAAGACGAAACTCGTCAACTGAAGCGACTCGACTCGGTGCGTCAGCAGCGCAATCAGGCAGCGGTCGACAGCGTGCTCGCCCGTTTGCAGGTAGAGGCCGCCGATCCCGAGATCAACCTCATGCCTACATTGGTCGAAGCGTCCGGCGTCTATGCGTCACTCGGCGAGATGATGAACGCAATGGCAACTGTGTTCGGTCGCCACATCGAAGTTCCAATAATCTGATCTCAGCAATGTAGGAGTCGTCATGAATAACCCCGATGAAATGCCGGCACGAATTGCGGCCTTTCTCGCCGAACAAGAACCCGAGTGGCGCAACATCGAGGTCGTGGCCTACGAGGTCATGACCGGCGGATACAGCCGGCTGCTCGGCAAGGCGCATGTGCGTCATGACGAGGGCGAAGAGGTACTCGTGCTGCGCGGTGACCCGCCGCCAGGCCGTGCGCTCGTAGACACCGATCGCGCTCAAGAGTTTGAGGTCATTACCACCGTCTCTGATCACGGCGTACGCACACCGCGCACGCGCTACTTCGACGATTCAGGGCAGCACCTCGGCACTCGAGCATTGGTGATCGAGTACACCGCGTCCGAATCGTTTCTTCCGTACGCAAGTAGCGGCGGTTCGCTCGAGGGGCTCAACATCAAGTTGGCCGATGCGCTCGCTAGTTATCACCACTTGCCGCTGGCGTCGCTGCCCACTCGACTCGAGCGGCCCGCCGACTGGAACACCTACATCGGTCATCGCATCGACGAATGGCGGCGCACGGCCGATGCTCACGTCGAAGACCTTCCGATCCTGCGTTACGTAGCGGCCTGGCTCGATGCGCATCGCCCACCCGAAGTTCCGCTCACGTTGATTCACGGCGACCTGCAGAGCGCAAACCTGATGCTTGCTGCCGATGGCCATTTCGAGATTCTCGATTGGGAGCTTGCCTCGATTGGCGACCCCCGCGAAGACATCGGCTACTTCAAAGCAGTTGCTCAGATTGCGCCGCCCGACTTGCTCGACGATGCGGGCGTGATGGGATTCTGCGAGCGTTACCGCGAGCTCACTGGGCTCAATGAAGCCCAAGTGAATCCGGTCACCGTGGCCTATTTCTTGATCCTTGGTGTGGTGGGCACAGTGCGCCGTTTGCTCGAGGGCGGCGCTGCCTACAGCCGCGACGAGAACACGTTGTTGGCGTCGCTGTTCAACCTGAACTCGGTGGTGTTCGGATCCGGCGTGTGGATCGGCGCCAGCAAGCAACTCGAACCAATTCTTGCCGCCATGAAAGGTGCGATGTGACATGTTGAGCAAACCAACGAGCGATCAAATGCTTATCGGAATTGCGCGCGATCTGCGCGAGCAAGTGCTTCCTCATCTCACCGATGAATCGGCTGTGGTTGTGATGGGCATGATCGATCAGATCCTGCGCAACTTGTCGGTGCGTGTGGCTCACGAGATCGAGTGGATGCACGAAGAAGTGGCCGCCGTCGCGGCAGTGGCAGGGCGCGACCCAGGTTCGCCACAGTCGTTGCAATTACAACATGTGGTCGAGTGGTATGGCAGTGTCAGCCGTTGGCTCAGTGCGGGTGTCGAAGACGCGTATGTCAGCGGCGATCAAGTAGAGATCAACAAGTGGCGAGCGCTCATCGAGGCCCGCAGTGCTCACGAACAAGTGATCATGGGCAGCCTCAATCTCGTCGGGCGTGGCTAGCTTTCTCAGTCGTGTGCGCTTCGATTCGATGCGTCACGGTGTGTGAGCGGCGAGGCATCCCAAAAACCGTCCATGACGATGTGTCGCAGGGTCCATCGTCGCATCGGCTAGAAACGATGCACTACCGTCGGTAGATGAACAGCGATCGTCGCAAAAGTGTCGATCCTGTGAAGTGAACAATTCTTTCTTTCAATAAGGGGATAACCATGAGGAAACGCAGCTACAAGATTGCCGCTGCTCTGATCGTGCTCAGCTTTGGAGCCACCGCATGCTCAGAGACCAAGACAGCGACAACTCCAGACACCGCATCAACCGACACGACCACGCCGGTGGCCGACACGTCTGGCGGCGACACAACCACCACGGCCGGCGCAGGCGAAGAGCTCAACAAGTGGGCGCTTGATTACACCGGCGGCACCGCCGGCGCAGCTACCGGTGACAGCGTGAAGGTTGGCTACGCCAACGACGAAGACTTCTTCCCCGAGAACACCATCGGCATCAACGCCGCTCGTGACTATCTCAACGCCGAGCTCGGTGGGGCTGCTGGAAAGCCAATCGAAATCGTTGCGTGCAAGGTCTCGAACGCAGAAGATGGCGCCAAGTGCGGCACCCAGTTCGCCAACGACCCAGCGATTGCCGTTGTCATCACCGGCACCATCTTGAACGGCAACCAAGAGCTGTACGACACGCTCAACGGCAAGAAGCCGGTCATTGTTGGTAACGGCGTTACCTCAACCGACTTCCTCACTCCTGCTGGCCAGGCATTCACCGCAGGCTCGCCAGGTGTTGTCACCGGTCTTGCCGGCTACATCGCCACAGGCCTCACCCCCAAGCCAGCGAGCGTTGCGATCTTGGCCCAGAACAACCCAGCGGGTCAGGCAGCGGTTCCGTTGCTCATCGCCCCAGCGTTGAAGAAGGCCGGCATTGCCTACACCCCTGTGTTCGTCGAAGACTCAGCGTCAGCCGCCGACGTGAAGGCTGCGCTCACCGCAGTTGGCGCCGATAAGGCCGATGTCGTGTTCACGATCATCACCATCCAGCAGTGCATCAACGTGTACGACGCGCTCGAGCAGTTGGCGATCACCCCAATCGTGATCACCACCGGTTTGTGCTTTGGTACCCCGATGACCGACCACCTCAAGCAGGCCGGTGAGGCCGGTCCGGTTCCCGATGGTTGGTACTTCGGTGGCTACGGCTACAGCTACTTCCGCCCCGACCTCGACAGCGGTATGCAGACCTACATCGCCAAGGTGCAGCAGTACGGCAAGCCCGCACCAAATGCGACCACGCTCGAGTACACCGGCTTTGCTGGCCCAGAGTTTGCCAACCTGATGACCTTCGCCAAGTTCGTGAACACCGCAAAGGGTGCAACCGACTTCGCAACCATCGATGCCGCTATCCGCGGCTTCACCGGTCCAATGATGTTGCAGGTAGGTCCGCTCAACTGTGGCAAGCAAGTGATCTTGGGCGTTCCGTTCCCATCGGTGTGCGGTGCCCAGATGGGTATTCAGCAGCTCAAGGGTGGCGAGTGGATCAGCATCGCTGACGGCCTCAACGGCAAGCCGATTGATGCCACTGCGGTGCAGTCGTAGTCCATTGTGATGTGAAGTAATCAAGGTGGTGGGGGGGGGGGGGGGGG
>CAMASN010000057.1 GCA_945861025.1 Ferrithrix thermotolerans DSM 19514 | reverse complement strand
AAACGAACCAAGCACGGCTTGCCGTATTCTGCGTTGATCATCGGGCCCGGGAACTGCCCGTTGAACCCGTAGATCGTGCTCGCTGGCAGTGTGCGAACGGTGCCTGCGGGATACACGTTGCCGGCCTCATCGAACGACACCGTGGGCTTACCGCCCTTGTCAATGGGCATCACCTGAGAAGTCGTGAACGAATGTTCAGCGACTTCAGCGGTGAGCTTGTAAATGATCGGGTCCGGGCGGTCGGCTTGGCCGCTGACAACGTCTTGGATGGTGACACGTGGCTTGAACACTTGGTGACGCTGGTTACGGATCGAGTTTTGCTGGCCTTCGCCAGGCCCTGGGGTGTACGACCAGCTCGAGACATCAACAATGGGCTCTGGAGCGAGCGCCTTCGGAATCGGCAACTGATCGGTGAACGGCGACATAATCAACGGACTCGTTGGGTACACCTCGGTGTAAATCGCGCCGGCCAACACGATTGATGCTGCATGGAACGCTCCATCGGCAGACATCAAACCCTTGTTACGAAGATCTGGCACCACCGCCGAAGCAGTGACACCAGCAGCCAACGCTGCAGCGCCAGCGGCACCAAACTTAAGAACCGTACGACGCTTAACAAGATCAGCATCGACCTCAGTGGCCGATGTTTGCGGCAGGACATTCATTAATCACTCATTCGGGTACGGCCTCCGGCGGGGAGGACTGATCTGGTTATGCCAGTATGGATGGCACGTTATTCTCAAGACATAGGCTTTTAGTGCTAATATATTCTTGGGTCTTGACGCACTCCGTAGCGACCAAAGTCTTAAGCCGTGCGGGCATGCGCGTCGTCCCTTGCGGACGAGGACCAGCGATCACCTGCGACATAATGGTGCGGTGAACCCGCCGAGCAAGTTGCGCGTGGCCCTTGTCCCGCCGCTTGATCCGGCGGGGTGGCGCCAAGGCCTCCGAGCCATGACCACCCCAGGAATCGCGATCGCAGCATGGGGAGTCGTTACCGGCGTCGCAATGGTCAAGGTCGGAATGTCAGTGCCGCTGGCGCTGCTGATGACCATCGTGGTGTTTGCCGGTTCAGCGCAATTGGCGGTGTTGCCATTGTTGGTGAGCGGTGCCCCGTTGCCCATTGTGTGGGTGACGGCGTTGCTGGTGAACCTGCGATTCGTGATCTTTGCGGCAGCGATGCGCACCTACTTTTCGCAGTTGACATGGAAGCAGCGCCTCTTTGCTGGGTACCTCAACGGTGACGTTGGCTTTGCTCTGTTCTTGATGCGATTCGGTGGAACGCCAGAGCGCGGCACCACCTTTCAATGGGGCTACTTCTTTGGCACAGCCACGGTGAACTGGATGTCATGGCAGTTGGCCTCGATAGCTGGCATCCTGCTCGGCGGGTTGGCGCCCACCGCGTGGGGGCTCGAACTCGCAGCCGTGTTGGCTCTGATTTCGGTGGTAGTGCCGATGCTGAACCGAGTTCCAGTGTTACTCGGGGTCGTTGTGACGGCGGTGTTGTCGGTGGCCACCATCCACATTCCGCTGAAGTTGGGTCTGGTGATCTCGGTGCTCGCCGGAGTGATTGCAGCCGTAGTGGTCGAACCAAGGCGCGTGGATGCGCCGACCGATGTACAGCGGGCGGCATGAACGCCACGCACAATGTGGCATATGTGTTGGTCGCTATTGCGGGGCTCACGATTGTCACAATCGTCACGCGTAGCAGCTTCTTTATGCTGCCGGCGCGAATCAACCTGCCACAGCGTGTCGAGCGAGCGCTGCGTTATGCGCCGGCGTGCGCATTGACTGCAATCGTTGTGCCAAAGATCTTTGTGCCCAACGATCAACTGTTTTTTAGTGTGCAGAATAATCAGATGTGGGCGGCCTTGGCTGCCGCTGCAGTGTTCGCCAAGACACGCAACATGATGGTGATGATGGCGGTGGGCATGGCCGTGTTCACCGTGTTGCGCCTCTACGCCTGACGCTAGATTTGGCCCCTCGTGAACCCGCCACTGACAGCGTTGCGGGCTCGGTGCCCCTCCGATACGGTGCAGAGGTGACCCGACTTCTTGCCCGTGCATGGATCGCTCTCTGGCGCTTTCGAGTCGCTGAGTCTGGCGACGCGATCCCAGAGCGCTGCGTGATCATCGCCGCACCGCACACGACCAACTGGGATTTCCCAATGATGCTGGCGCTGGCCAAAGTGAGCGGCATCAAGCTCACGTGGCTCGGCAAGAACGAACTGTTCCGTGGCCCAATGGGCCCGCTCATGCGCAAGCTTGGCGGTGTGCCTGTCGTACGCGACAAGGCCGGCACTATGGTCGCCGATCTCGTGGCCGAGTTCGCCAAGCAAGAGAGATTGCGACTGATCGTGCCCGCCGAAGGAACTCGCTCGCGTAGCGAATACTGGAAGTCTGGTTTCTACCGCATTGCTCGTGGCGCCGATGTGCCGATTCTGTTCGGCTTCATTGATCACGCCAGCCACAGCGGTGGCTTCGGTCCGGCGATGCTGCCCACCGCCGATGTGCACGCCGACATGGATCAGGTGCGCGCCTTCTACGCCGGCAAAGCGGGGCTCCGGCCCGGCAACTCGGGCATCCCTCGCCTCGCCGAAGAAGATCGCTGACCTAGACTTCGGGTCATGTCCGATTCGATTCTGCAAATGTTTCCCCTGCCCTCCCAGTGGCCTTCCGTTGATCCGTTTCTGTTCTGTGTGCATCACCTCGATGCGTATCCGGCGGGCAACAGCAGCTTTGGGCCCGCAGCACAGTTGGCTGGGCGGGAGATGGGCAACGATTTCGAGGGCATCGATGGTTGGCGGATGTATCACGGCCAAGAGGTGCCGGGCTTTCCGCAGCATCCCCACCGTGGCTTTGAGACGGTGACGTATGTGCGCCAAGGTCTCATCGACCATTCCGATTCGTTGGGTGCTGCCGCTCGCTTCGGTCGCGGCGATGTGCAGTGGCTCACCGCTGGTGCCGGCATTGTGCACTCTGAAATGTTTCCGCTACTCGATACCGAACAGCCCAACACTGCAGAGTTGTTTCAGATCTGGGTGAACCTGCCCAAGGTCGACAAAATGGCCGACCCGTATTTCTCGATGTTGTGGGACAACACGATTCCTCGAGTGGTCAGCGCCAACGACACCGGTGCTGTCGCCGAGGTCACGGTGGTTGCCGGTCAACTCAGTGGCCACACTCCGCCATCGCCGCCACCAAACTCGTGGGCCTCGCGCGCTGATGCCGACGTAGCGATTTGGCATATCCGCCTTGAGCCCGGCGCATCGTGGACCATGCCTGCCGCAACCGGAGCCAGCACCGTGCGAACGATCTATGTGTTCGGCGATTCGGCGCTCACGTTCGATGGAGTCGACCTCGCGCCGTTAACGGGTGCCTTGGTGCGTTGCGATATCGACATTGCGATCAGTAGCGAGCATGGCACCGAGGTGCTGGTGCTGCAAGGCCGACCAATTGGCGAACCCGTTGCCCAACATGGCCCGTTTGTGATGAATGATCGCGCGGGAATCGAGCAGGCGTTTACCGATTATCAGCGCACCGGTTTTGGTGGCTGGCCATGGCCAGCCGATGGGCCGGTGCACGGCACAGATCAGCAGCGTTTCGCTCGTCGCCCCGACGGGACTGTTGAGCAGCCCACACTGGCTTAGCTCAGGTCGAACCAGACCGTCTTCTTCTCGACGTATTGGTCGTAGGCGTAGATCGATTTGTCGCGGCCGCCAAAGCCACTCTGCTTGAAGCCACCAAACGGAGTGGTGATGTCACCTTCGCTGTAGCTGTTCACCGACACGGTGCCTGCCTGTAGACGGCGAGCGATGGTGTGCGCACGAGTGACATCGCGGGTGAACAGGCTGGCCTGTAAACCGTATGAAGTGTCGTTGGCGACGCGGATGGCTTCCTCGTCGTCGTCGACCGAGATCACTGCCATCACGGGACCAAAGATTTCTTCTTGAGCAATCACCATGTCGGGGGTGACGTTGTCGAAGATGGTTGGCGCCACGAAGTACCCGCCAGCATTCGCGCCGATGGCTCCCTCGAACGTCAAGGTTGCACCGCCTTCGATGCCGGTGCGGATGTAGCCGCGCACCTTGTCGTATTGCTCTTCGGAGATCAGCGAACCGAGCAGGTTGTCGGGATCGTACGGATTGCCGGTGGTCCAGTTGCGGGTTTCGGCGATGACGTGCTCGAGCAGTTCGTCTTTCATGTTGCGAGACACGATGAGACGCGAGTTGGCAGTGCAGTTCTGGCCCATGTTCCAAAACGCGGCGTTCACGGCGTGGCGGGCCACGGCTTCGAGGTCGCCTGCGTCGCTGAGCACCACGCATGGGTTCTTGCCGCCGCACTCGAGCACGGTGCGCTTGAGGTTGGTGTCGGCCGAGTAGCGCAGGAACATGCGGCCAACTTCGGTGCTGCCGGTGAATGACACAGCGCCGATGCCGTGGTGCATGCCGATGGATTGGCCGGCAGTTTCGCCGAGGCCAGGCAGCACGCTGAACACGCCGTCGGGCACACCGGCTTCGGCGGCCAGAGCGGCGATACGCAGGGCAGTCATGCTGGTCTGCTCGGCAGGCTTCACGATGACGCTCGACCCAACCGCGAGCGCCGGGCCGATCTTCCAACCCAACATCATCAGCGGGAAGTTCCACGGCAACACAACAGCTACCACCGGGATTGGTTCGCGCACGATGATGCCCAGCGCTTGGCCGCCCGATGGCGACGACTGGTCGTAGATCTTGTCGATGCCTTCGGCGAACCACTCGATGCAGCGTGCCGTTTCGGGTACGTCGATGTTGAGGCAGTCGCGAATTGGCTTGCCGCTCTCGAGGCTTTCGAGCACTGCGAGATCGACGCGGTCGCGATCAATGAGCTGTGCCAGACGCTTGAGCACGGCCTTGCGCTCGTTGGGGTGGCACTGCGACCAAACGCCAGAGTCGAACGTGTGGCGCGCACTGCGCACCGCGAGGTCTACATCGGCGGCATCGCAGCTGGCGATATTGGCGATGACCGAACGATCGGCGGGATTGATGGTTTCGAAGGTCTTGCCCGACGCGCTGTTTGTGAACTGGCCGCCGATAAACGCTTGCGAAGGGCGGCTGACGGCGCTGGCCATTGCGGCGATCTCGTTGTAGGTGAACTCGTTGTCGCTCATTGGGTGCCTCGAAAAAGTTGAGTTGAGTTGAGTGGTCTGCTCTGCGCCAGTGGGTCTGCACAGCCGATTGTTCGACGACTGTAGCTCTCGGCGAGAGGTTCCTAGGTCCTGCGCAGGTGAGCGCGAACAGCCGCCAGCCAAGGCTCAGGGTGGGTGAGCTGTGGGCTATGCCATGCGCCGTTGATCTGGGTGAACTCGCCGTTTGGTAGCGCGCCAACGAGCCGTGGGGCATGGTCGACAAATGGGTGATCGTGCTCGCCGGCGATCACCGTGACCGGACACGTAATCTCACCGAGCCGATCGGCAGATTTCGGTTCGATGGTGAAGATTTCGAGCCCAAGGGCGCGGGCGCCCACAGGGTCGACGCGATGTTTGTTGGCGGTGTTCTCGTCGAGCCATGTGGCGGGGGCAACCGCGCGAATCGCGACGGCCTCATCGTCGAGTTCTTCGCGCAACAGGTACTCGCGGAACTTCGCATCGGACACGTTGGAGAGCCAGTCTTCAAGCTTGGGGTTGCCCACGTCCATCCGCCACGCCGTGGTATCCATCAAGATCAGCGAACGCAGCATTTCGGGGCGGGCCAACGCGTAGTCGATGACGACACGTCCACCCATTGAGTGGCCAAGCAGATCGAACGGTTCGCCAATGACATCGTCGGCCCAAGCTGCGAGGTCTGCAGCAAGACGGGCGATCGAATACGAATCGGAACGTGCGGCGGCGGTGGAGTGTCCGTGCCCGCGGTTGTCGATGGCGAGCACGCGCCGATCGCGGCCGAGTTCATGCATGCGCAAAGTGAAGTCGTGCGCCGAGCCAGTCCATCCGTGCACGAGTACCAAGGGCTTGCCGCTACCGACCTCGCCCCACGCCAACTCAATGCCGTCGACCGAGTAGCGCTGATCGCACCAGACAGTCATGACGAGATCCATTCCGATCCGGTGGGGAACAACAACGCCGAGGCCGAGGCTGGGTGTAGATCGGCTGAGTAACCAGCGGCGGTTGGCAGCACGTAGCGACCATTGCGTACCTCTGCGGGATTGATGAAGTGCTCATGCAGATGTGTCGCGTATTCGGTGGTGCGATCATCAAGGGCTGCGCTGACAGCGATGTAGTCGATGGCCGAAATGTGCTGCACGTATTCGCACAGACCCAATCCGCCAGCGTGAGGGCACACGGGAATGTTGAACTTTGCGGCGAGCAGCAAGATGGCGAGCACTTCGTTGAGGCCGCCAACACGGCAGGCATCGGCCTGCAGATAATCGAGCGAACCGGCCTGCAGCATCTGCTTAAAGGTGACGCGGTTGGCCACGTGTTCGCCGGTTGCGACCTTGATGCCGAGGGGCGCGAGCGCGCGACGAATTTCGGCATGGCCAAGAATGTCGTCGGGCGAAGTGGGCTCTTCAATCCAACGCAAGTTGAAGCCGTCGAGCTGGCGCATCCACTCGATGGCCTGCGGCACGTCCCACACCTGATTGGCATCGACCATCAGTTGCACATCGTCGCCGAGCTCTTCGCGCATAATCTCGCATCGTCGACGGTCGGCGACAACAGAGATGCCCACCTTGGTCTTGAAGCTGCGCCATCCCTGGCCGTACAGCTGTTGGCACAGGTCTCGAACCTTGGGCTCGGGGTAACCCAACCAGCCAGCAGAGGTGATGTAGGCAGGGTAACCATCGGTCAGCAGCTCGGCAGTTCGCGCCGCCTTGCCTGGGGCCGCAGAGCGCAGCATCTCGAGTGCTTCGTCGCGAGTTAATGCGTCGGACAGGTAGCGGAAATCGATGCAGTCGACGAATTGCTCGGGGGTGAAGTCGCACACCAGTTGCCACACCGGAACGCCTACGGTTTTTGCCCAGAGGTCCCAGACGGAGTTAACAAGTGCAGCGACCGCTAGGTGAATCACACCCTTTTCGGGACCGAGCCAACGCAACTGACTGTCGCTGGTGAGCGTGCGCCAAAAGCCAGCCATGTCGCTGGTGATCTCGGCGAGATCGCGACCGACTACGTGATGGGCCATTGTCTCGATTGCGGCGCAACAGAGCTCGTTGCCGCGGCCGATGGTGAACGTGAAGCCTTGACCCTGCAACCCGTCGACATGGTCGGTGTGCAAGATGGCATACGCGGCCGAGTAGTCAGGGTCGGCGTGCGCAGCATCGGAGCCATCGAGAAAGCGAGACGTGCGGGCGCGGATGTCGCTTGTCGTGAGGCGGGTGATGACGGTCATTGCTTCGTGGCTCCAAAGTGGCGTTGATTGAGATCGAGTTTGTAGACGCGCTGCGCGTTGGTGCCGTGCATTGCAGTGAGTTCAGCGGGGGAGAGGTGGGCGAACATGTTGTCAAAGGTCTCAACAACGGTTGAGTAGGACGCCGCCAACAGGCTGACTGGCCAATCGGAACCGAACATCAATCGGTCGGGGCTGAACGCTTCGAGAGCGACATCGGCGGCGGGTCGCAGAACGTCGGGGGTCCACGTGCTCCAGTCGGCTTCGGTGACAAGGCCAGAGACTTTCGCGGACACGTTGTTGTGCGCCGCCAGCGATCGCAGCGCAGCGGACCATGCAACCATCGCTGATGAGTCGGCCGCTTCGGTGAGTGGCGGTTTGGCGAGATGGTCGAGAACGAACTGGCACTGCGGCATCGCTGCCGCGAGTCGCGTGGCCGCAGGGAGTTCGCGGGTTCGCACCAACAGATCGAACACGAGACCTGCAGCCGCTACGGCCTCGATGCCTCGACGTACATCGGTGCGATCGAGCCAATCAGCGTCGGCTTCGTCGTGCACTTTGTGTCGTATGCCCACGAGCCGGCGGCCATTTGGTCCGTGCATCACCTGCGCGATGGTGTCGGCGACGTGGGGCGCCGTGAGATCGACCCAGCCAACCACACCCGCTACAGGGGCCTCGGTCTGTAAGAACTCAATGGTCTCGTCGAGAGACCCGTGGGTCTGCACGAGCACGGTGGCATCGATTCCGTTGGCCTCTGTTGCTACTCGCAGATCGTGTGTTGTGAATGTGCGATTGATGACGGCGAGGTCGTCGGTGAGCCACGGATACGAGGCGCGCGTTGGATCCCAGAGATGGTGGTGCGAGTCGATGCGCACTAGGCGCTACCCGTGAGACACGCGTCGAGCGCGGGCCACAACGCATCGGGAAGTTGTGCAGCCGCATCGATTTGATTCTGTTGTACTTCGGCGGCGTTGCGAGCGCCAACCAACACGGTGGTGGTTGCGGGGTGATGCCAAGGAAACTGAAGTGCCGCTGAGGTGAGTGCAACATTGAAGTCGTTGCAGACAGCGGCCATCTTCAGTGCGATCGAGATAGTGGCGCTGTCGGCTGCCACGTAGTCGAATGTGGCGCCGGCGCTTGGGTCGGCGAGTAGGCCGCTGTTGAATACGCCGCCGATAATGACTCGCACGTTGTTCGTCATGCACGTGTCGAGGAGACCACCGATATGCCCGGCGGATCGATCGAGCAAGGTCCATCGTCCGGCTGCGAGCACGTAGTCGAGTCCGATGTCGTTGGCTTTCGCTGCGAAGCGCGTGAGCATCGCGACCTGGTTCATGCCGACGCCGATGGCACTAATGACGCCCTCGTCACGGAGCCGAATGAGCGTTGGGAAGGCCGTAGCCAGCGACTCAGATTCGTGGTTGTCAGGGTCGTGTACGAGCACAAGATCGATGTGGTCGGTCTGTAGCCGCACAAGGCTTTCGTCGAGTGATCGTCGTATGCCGTCGGCGCTGTAATCGAACTGGGGTCGCTGAACCGAGCCATCGCGGAACGCGCTGTCCGAGTCGATTCCGGGAACCAGCACTCTGCCGACCTTGGTCGAGATCGAGACCTGGTCGCGCGCGATTCCCGATTCCCGAAGGGTTGCGCCAAGACGTGCTTCGGCGAGGCCGTTGCCGTATAGAGGGGCGGTGTCGAAGTAGCGGATTCCTGCGAGCAGCGCGGCATAAATAGTTGCACATGCATCGTCCTCGGTGACCTCGGTGAACAGACCACCAAGCGGCGCTGTACCGAGACCGTGACGTGGAATCACATCGCCGTCCATCCGCCGTCGATGACCATCGCTGAACCGTTGGCAAAACGGCCATCGGGTGAGGCGAGAAAGAAGATTGCTGCGGCCACTTCTTGGGGTGACCCCATCTGTCCGTCGAGTTGGCGCTGCTCCATCGAGAGGCGCTTCGCCGCGGGGTCTTCGGCCGTGGCGAGGATCTTGCCAATCCACTCGGTGGCGACGGTGCCAGGGCACACGGCATTGGCGCGAATACCTCGGTGCGCATAGTCGGCCGTGAGTGCCCGGGTGAAGCCGATGACGGCTGATTTCGAGGTGCAGTAGGCCGAACGGTCGCGGATGCCGACAAGACCCGCAACGCTGGCGGTGTTCACGATGATGCCCGCTCCGCGCTCGAGCATCGATGGAAGTGCGGCGCGACAGGTGTGAAACATTGAGTGCACGTTCACGTCGAAGGTGCGCTGCCAGTCTTCCCACGAAGACGACAGCAGATCGGCGGCGACGCCGATGCCAGCGTTGTTCACGAGCACGTCAATCGGGCCGACCTCAGATGCGATCGCCGCAAATGTTGCGTTAACAGATTCGCCGCTGCGCACGTCGAGCACGTACGAGGCAGCACCGAGCGTGGCGGCCTCTTCGGGAAGCCGGTTGGCGTCGATATCGAGCATGACCACGGTGTCGCCTGCGGCAGCGAAGCGCTGTGCTGCTGCGAGTCCGATTCCGGAGGCGGCGCCGGTGATGGCCACCACTCGACTCTTTGCCGTGGTGTTGGTGTCAGTCATGAGCGCCCCTTTGTATATTTCGGTCGCTGATGATCGGCGCCGGGTCCCGACATTTCACGGACGGGACAACGGCGACGATACTGTCTCACCGTGCCCCCACTGTGACCACATTGCGCTCAACCGTCATCTTGGCATCGCGATTTCGTTTGGAGATACGTATGACTTGGTGCCCGCTACCGATGTTGACGCGAGCCTCCAGCGGTTGGGTCATCGGGTTGTGTTCATTGTGATTCGCCGCTGCTGACATCTATCTCGGGGAACGGCCAATTCGCCACGGGCCCGCCAGCCAGATACGACTCACGGAGACGCGTGAACCAACGCCTGCTTCCTGCGAGACCGCCGGGACGCGAACGTTGGTTCCACAGTGCGGCGTGCCGCTCGCCGATGTCGAGTGCCTGATCGGCCAACCGCAGGCGTGTGTCACTCGGTATCGACGCCAGCGTGCCGTCGTTTTCTAGGCGGGCCTGCGCATCATTGAGGGCCATGCGCACGGTGTCGCATGCCCAGCGAAGCTCATTGGCGTCGTGGTCGGTGCGGTCGCCGAGCAGGTCGACGCCAAGCTCAATGCGGTCACGCGCGCCATCGAGTTCGTCGAGGGTGATGTGGCGAACCCTCGCCTGAGGTAGATACAAATGGCGCACGAGCGCCGAGCAATTTGGGCGCTGCGCAGCTGTAGCCAAGTAGACATCGCCGAGCGCGACAGCGGCGGGATCGGTGACTGTTGCGAGGTCGAGATCAGAGTTCGTGGCGGCGCACCACGACATTGATGCGCCAAACGCGTAGGCGGGCAAGCTGATGATCGCTGGCTGATGATGGCCCCAGTCGCCCCAGTCGGTCATCAATATTCCGGTACCACCGTGATCGTGTGCGGCCGTTGCCGCTGCGCTGGTGTTGGCGCGCATGTTGGTGGTGCGGCCGAGCAGGGTCTGCCAGCTTGAGGTGCCTGGGCACATCCACATCTGTTTGTCTGCCGCCGCCAAGGCTCGGGCCCGAGCATCGAATGGGTGGTCGGCTTCGTAGCCCCACTCGGTGACGGTGACGTTGTCTGGCAGCGACTTCAGCAGGGCCGGGTGATGGGCCAAGATGTCGCCCCACACCAGTACCTCGCGGTCGCGTAGCACCGGCAAGTCGCAGAGCTTGTGCATCCACGCGATGTACTCGTCGATTCGCTCGGGCTTGAGCTCCCACGGTTCGTCCATCCCGATGTGCACCCGGTTGCTTGTAAAGCACGGCACAAGTTCGGCCAGGAGCGAGGCGACGAACTCGAACGCTGCCGGGTTTGCTGGATCAAGCGTGGTGGGCCCGCGGCGCAGACCCATCATGTCGAAGCCATCAGGACTCAGTGCCATCGACTGGTGGCGGGGAAGGCGTAACCAGCGCTCGGCGTGACCGAGGCAGTTCTGGTTGGCCACCAACTCAATATGTCGATCGAGGCAGAACGTGTCGAGTTCGCGCACTTCATCGTGGGTGAAGGGAGTTGCGTTTGCCCACACATCTTCGTGAGCGGCGTATGCAAACGTGTGCTCGAAATACAGCTGTAACTGGTTGATTTTCCAACCGGCAAGACGCTCGATGAGTGCCTTCAACGATGACATCGTCGGTACACGGTCGCGGCTGACATCGAGCATCACGGCGCGCACCGCGAGGTCGGGCCAATCCTCAATCACCACCGTGGGCGTGGGCGACGGGAGTTGGCCCAAGGTGAGTCGTGCGTAGTGCTCGCCAACGGCATCGGGTGCGTCGATGCGTGCACCATCGACATCTACGGTCAAGCGGTAGCCCTGCGCTGGCAGCGAGGTGTCGCGCCGAATGCTGATGGTGTCCACCAGCACCGCGCCGCCAGTGCGCGTGAGGTGCCGAGGTTGTGGGCAGAGCAGGGCAAGTGAGGGGTCAACAGACATCGACGCGAGTCTTGCATCCCGCTACCTCTGCTCGCTGCGCCAGTGACGCCAGTGACGCCAGTGACGCCAGCGACGCCAGTGACGCCAGTGACGCCAGCGACCAAGCCCGCATGGGCGCGATTTGGGACAGCAGTTGATTCCGCCTCCCAAATCGCGCCCATGCAACCTTGGGAGGGGGACTGGGAGGGAGGGGGATCTGGCGGGAGGACTGGGATGGCCTTTGGTTGCGTGATGGACCATGTGATCCTGCGGTGGCAGAGCACGCCCAACCGCTCGTTGAACGAGGCCGTTTTTTATCGATCGGAGCGCACCAAAATCTTGACGCCGTGCACTGAGGTGAGCTGCACGTAGTTCTGCTCAAGCAGGGCCTCGCTCGTGCCCGACTCATCGCACGCTCGCGGCAATTGATACACAGCGACGAACGTGGGTCGATCGCTCGACGACAACATCGCTCGCAGCGCGTCGAGCACCCCAGGGATGAGCCGCACGCCGTCGAACCACAAATACGGAAAAGGTGGGTCTTCGAGAGCGTTGCCGTAGAACCCAGCGCTTGCACAAAACGCATAGAGCGTGTCGCCGGGAGCCCGATTCGCGAGATACCAATCTGCGATCTTCTCGTCGGCCACGAGTCGGCTGTCGCTGCTCGATTGGGTGGGCACTTCGTCGCGCGGTAGGCCGACGATGCGCAACGTGCTGAACAATGACGGCACCATAACGCCAACGGCCAGAGCGATCTGCAGACCTTGGCGGCGCACTGACGAGATCAACACTGCGGCGCCGATAGCTACGGGAAAAGTGACCGTGATCCAGTAGTGCCGGTGGAATTGGCCGCCCGACACGAAGGCTGCGGCGGCTGCGAGCAACCAGAGCAGCAACAACAAATGATCGTTGCGAAACCGAACGCCGCCGCGCAGTCGTGCCGATATGCCACAGGCTGCGCCGACAATGAGCAACGGCGCCAGTGTGGGCATCGCGTACATCGCGGTGGTGTGCAGGCGACTCCAATCGGCGCCCACTAACGCGCTTCGTGAATCGAGTCGGTAACCGGCAACCGCAAACCACCAGTCGTGCCACCCCGTGAGTGCGCCGTGTAGTGCAAGCAAGGCGAGCACCGATGCGAGTCCGCCGACAAGCAACCCGATGCTGCGCCACAAGAACGCTCGCTCGTGCCACGAGAACACGAGTGCCAGCAACAACCACACGAACAACGCGGCGAAGCCATCGAACCCAGATTGTTTGATCGACATTGCGAGGCCCGCAAACACGCCCGACACAAACATCCAGCGCTGCTTGCGGTGACCAAACACCACCACGCATCCGGCTGCGAGTCCGGCTACTGACAACGCGCCACTGAGTAGTTCGCCGTTGGCGATGAAGCCCTCGAGCGTTGCCGCTGACGAAACGACAGCGACGAAGGCTGCAGCGGTAACCCCGGCGCGTGCCGATGAAATGGAACGAGCTATCACTGCGCTGGATACAACCGCAAGCGCTGCGAACACCGTGGCCATGACTCGAATCGATGCTGTGCTGCCACCAAAAACGTTGTCCCAAAATCGGAAGAGGGCGAGCAGTCCTTGCGGGCGATCGATCCAGACCTGTCGATACAAATCGCGGCCGTGGCCCCATGCGCGTCCGATGGCCAGATAACCGCCTTCGTCAGATGTGAGCGGCGTAAAGAAGAACCGAAGACGCAGCAGCGCGGTCAGCAGCACGCTTGCGCCGACCGACAGCCGAAATGTCTTTGTCGTCATCGCGGGCGCAGTGCCCGCGACAAGCTCACAACTTGGCCCAGTAGGTGCCGTCGAGCATTGCCGTCAGCGTTGGATGGTGGATAAACGCATGGTCAGGGTTCTCTGGCATTTCGGCCTCGCCGAACAGAATCTGGCGGCGGGTGATGCGAAACATCACGATGGCGTGACGCAGCGCGGCGTAGAGCACGAACCACTGCAGACTCTTCGGTGCGTAGCCACTGGCCGTCTCGTAGGTGGCCACAACGTCGGCGACGCGCATGAACTCGGGCAAGCCTGGCATCCCGAATTGTTCGGCGAGGTCTTGGAAGAAGCGATGCAGGAAGATCATCCACGCGATGTCGATTTCTCGTGGACCGTGTCCGGCCATCTCCCAGTCGAGCACGGCAACTGGCGTGAAGTCGCGGTACATCATGTTGCCGATGCGAGCGTCGCCCCAACTGACAACAGTGTCACCTTCGTCGGTTGGCCAATGCTGATCGAGCCAGGCAAAGGCTTGCTCAATGAGTGGCGACCGGACGCCGTCGGCAGCGACCCACTCGTAGAAAGCGCGTTGATCGTTGACGTGTCGTTGCAATGCGGTGTCGCCGGGCGCATCGATGCGCAAGAACGCCGCATCGGGGTCTGACGCCGAGATGGTGTGGATCTTCGCGAGTGCTTCGATGGACAAGCGTTGCAGCATTGCCTGATCGCTCGCGGTGGCATCGAAGAACCAGTTGTCGCCGAACGGGTATGGCATGACGTCGGGCGGCACGACACCGTCGACGCGCTCCATCACAAAAAAAGGCGCGCCGAGTGCTGATGCATCAGTTTCGAGCCACACCGTGCGCGGGATCGCAACGTCGGTGCGAGCGGCGACTAAACGCATCGCATTGAACTGGCGGGGCATGTCGTAGACCGCGAACACTGGCTCTGAGTTGGGATCGGGGGGTAGGCGCAGCACGAATCGACTTGATGCTGGCGTGCCGTTCTCGTCGGTCCAATGGGCATCGAACAAGATGGTCTCGCTCGACATGCCGTTGGTTGCTGGCGCATTGAACTCAGTAATGGTTGGACTGGGCAGATGCCCCGAAAGCCATTGCGTGAGCTGCTCGCGCAGCACTTGATGATCTCGTGTAGACGTACGAGGACGATCGTCGCTCATGGTGCTCCTGTCGCTGCTGTCGCTGCTGTAGGACTGTCGCGGCTGACATCGAGCACCGTATCGCACTCGATGTCAGCCCGCAGAGTGGGTCAGATCAGTTACTCAGCCCAGTGGGAGTAGAGCGTTTGCGGGCAGGCGGGCGATGTTGATTTCTGGCACAGGGAAGTTGAACTTGTTGTACTTCGCCTTCGCGGTCTGGCGGTAACGAGTGGTCGAGTGCACTGGGTCCTTGTCGAACTCAGGGATGACCAAGGTGCCGAAGACTTCGAGCATCTCGAGCACTTCGTCGTGTTCCATTGCGCTGGGCAGACCAAAGACCAATTGGTCGCAACCGACGGTCTGATACTTGGTGATCTGCTCGGACACTTCGTCGGGGGTGCCGCACAGCATGTAGCCGCCCTCGATGAGCGTGTCGAGGAAGGCCTCGGGGTCGCTGCCGGCGATTTCGCGAACCATGATGCCTGGGCTTGGCCACACGATGGCGTCCATCGATTGCGGCATCGTGTCGTGGTACATGTTGACCATGGTTACGAGGTAGCTCGCGAGGCCATCAAGTGCCAACTCACGGGCGCGCTTGCGGTCGTTGAGGCAAATAACCGCGTTGGTCATCATCACGTTGTTGTTCATGTACTGACCGAGTGGCTCGGTGCAGTTGGCGATGGCGTTCTTGTACGAGTCAATGCGGCCGCGCAAGTTGAAAATGGGCTCGAAGTTGAACGCAATGGCGCCGATGCCGAGTTCGCCAGCGCGGGCGAAGGTTGGCGGGTTACCGCAGGCCACCCAGATTGGGGGGTGACCCTTACCGTTCGGCTTGGGCAAGATGTTGTGTGGCGTTGGCACCGTGAAGTGCTTGCCCTCGAAGGTGTAGTCGAGCTGTTCCCACATGCGTGGAATCTCGTGAATAGCTTCTTCCCACTCGCTCTTCGTGCTGCTCGTGTCCATGATGTTGAACGTGGCAACTTCGTGGCTGCCGGCGCCGCGGCCAGTGCCCCACTCGTAACGATTGTTGGTGACGTGATCAAGCATGGCCGCACGCTCGGCGTTGCGCACTGGGTGGTTCACGCGGGGCGACAGGTTGTTGATGCCTGAGCTGAGGTGGATGCGGTCGGTCTTTGCCGCGATGTATCCCATCATCACCTCGGGAGCCGACATGTGGCTGTACTCGGCCAGGCCGTGATGCTCGCCAAACCACGCATACTTCCAGTTGAACTTGTCGGCGTGGATTGCGTACGACGCTTCGCGCATCAACGCGGTGTGCTCGCTGGCAGTGTCGTGAGCCGCTGGGCCCGGGATATAGCCATTGAGAAATATGCCGAACTCCACGGCAGCCCCCTTCGCAAGGCACCTCTCACTGAGGTGGTTTCGGTGAATCGTAATACAACGCATTACTTTTGTCGATACCAAGCGTCCGCCCTGTCCGCCGAACCCCCACGGCTCGAGAACGGTCAATCTGGCATACTTGACGAGATCGCGACGGACCCCCTGTCGCTCAAGGGACCCACGAGCTCGATGCGCACTTCGCTTTCCGAACTACTGCAATCACGGCGCGTACTGCTCGCCGATGGCGCCACTGGCACCAACTATTTCGAGAGCGGCCTTGGGCCTGGGGAGCCGCCAGAGTTTTGGAACTTCGACCATCCCGAGCGCGTCAAAGATCTGCACCAGCGCTTTGTCGACAACGGCTCCGACATCATCCTTACCAATACCTTTGGATGCAACGCCCACCGACTCAAGTTGCACAAGGCCGAGGCGCGTGCGTTCGAGTTGGCCAAGCGGGCCGCCGAGCTCGCTCGCGAAGTTGCTGATGCGTGCGACCGTCCGGTGGTGGTTGCCGGATCAGTTGGCCCCACCGGCGAACTCTTCGAACCACTTGGTGCCCTCACCTTCGAAGCAGCAGTTGCTTCGTTCCGCACCGAGATCGA
>CAMASN010000056.1 GCA_945861025.1 Ferrithrix thermotolerans DSM 19514 | reverse complement strand
GCTGGCGGCGTGAACGAAGACGACGGCTACCTGATGACCTACGTGTACAACGCCTCGAGCGACACCAGCGAGATGGTCATCCTTGACGCCGCCACGATGAGCAACGAGCCCATCGCATCGGTACACCTGCCGCGCATTCCATTTGGCTTTCACGGCAACTGGGTCGACGCGGCGGTCGCTGACTAGGACCGCCATTCGAGCGAGCAGAAATGAGTACGGTTACCCCAACGCCTTGGGGGGCTGGCAAGTAAACCTCGGCAGCGCCGATGTTCGAGATATTTGGGGGAACCATCATGAACACAGCACTACGCATAGTCGGTCGACGATCGATGACACGTTTCACATTCGGAGCAGGTCTCGCGGTGATCGCTCTGCTCGGCTCTGCGTGTAGCAGCGACAGCACCAGTGCACCCGCCTCGTCGGCGACATCGGCAACCACAGCCGATACCACCACCGATGGTACGGGCGGCACCGACACGGCGAACACTGCCACCACGGGCACCACGGGCACCGAACTCGGGCCTGCCACCGGCGAGAAACTGCTGATCGGTCTGGTCAATACCGAAGGCACCCCAGGTATCGACTTCCCTGACATCCGCAAAGACATCATGGCCACCACCGACTACCTCAATGCACACGGCGGCTACGGCGGCCGGCCCATCGAGTACGTGCCGTGTATCGCCAAGGGCACGCCCGAGTCGTCGCAGGCTTGCGCACAAGAACTCGTCGGTAAAAAGGTCGAGCTCATTCTGCTCGGTCTCGATCTCTTCCCCGATTACAAGACCTACACGTCGGCCAGCATTCCTGTCATCGGCGTGCTGCCAATTCTTCCTGCCGACTACAACGCCGATGCGTTATTCATCACCGGTGGTAATGCCACGGTGATGTCGGCCGCCGCGGTCGTTGCGCGAGATCACTTCAACGCAAAAACGGTCAGCATCATCTCGAGCAGCAACGCTGGTTCGGCGCAAAGTGCGTCTGCGGTGAAAGCCTCGCTCGATGTAGCTGGCATCAAGTCGAAGCTCGTTACCGGCGGCGACGGCGAGACCGACGCTGGCTTTCAGGGCCTGATGCGTGAGGCTGCCAAAGACAACCCCGACGTGATCATCTCGCTCTACGCCGACTCTGGTTGCATCGGCTCGATGCGCGGCCGTGCAGCGCTCGGCATCACCATTCCAGTGATCACCACCGGCATCTGCTCAAGCAAAGAAGTGCTCAAGGAAGTCGGCGACGACGCCGTTGGCTGGGTGTTCGCCGGCGTGAACGAAAGCGTCGATAGCCCGCAGCGCACCATCATGCGCAAGATCCTGGCCCCGATGCTCGGCGTTCCTGAGGAAGAAGTCGACATCAACGGTCTTGGTCTTGGAGCGTTGGGCTACATGACCGCGATGTCACTTGCCGATTACTCAAACAAGATGGTTTCCGAAGGTACCCCAATGACCGCGAAGGCGCTCTACAACTACCTCGGCACCTCAAAGGATCTGAAGTTGTTCGGCGGCGCTGCACCAATGGAATGTGGCGCACTGGCCACGTACTCATCGGTGTGTTCGTACATCTTCCCATTTGCCGAATACGTAGCTGGCGGCAAAGTGATCGACCTCAAGGGCTTCGAGGCCGTATCCAGCAAGGATCTGCTGCCATGACCTCACTCGGCGCAGAACACTCGCGTCGATGACCGACTATTTCTTTTATGTGGTGCTCGGCCTTGGCGCCGGGGCGATCATCGCGTCGTTCGCAACGGGGCTACTGCTCACCTACCAAGGCTCGGGCGTGGTCAACTTCGCCTACGGCGCAATGGCAATGTGGTCCACATACGTGTACGCCGACCTTCGAAATGGGGCGTATCCATTTCCGATTCCGGGATTACCAGGGCGCTATCACTTCAACGGTGATGTCGGATTTCGATGGGCCCTTGCGCTGTCGCTGCTCACGTCGGCATTGCTCGGCCTCGTCGTGTATCTGCTGGTTTTTAGACCACTCAGGCGGGCGCCCGCGTTGGCCAAAGTTGTCGCCAGCGTTGGTCTGCTCATCGTGCTCACCACGTTGGTCGAGCGTCGATTCGTCGACAACATCACGATGCGCGTCGGCGCGATTTTGCCACGCGAACCAGTAACCATCAGGGGCTCGCTCACCGTGCCACGCGACGGACTGTGGCTCGCCGCAATCGTGATGGCCATCACCGCCGTGCTGTGGGCTGCGTATCGCTACACGCGGGTTGGCCTGGCTACCCGGGCCGCCGCTGAGAGCGAAAAGGGCGCCGTGCTCATGGGCCTCTCCCCCGAACTGCTCGCTGGCTTGAACTGGGTTTTGGCCACTGTGGTCGGAACCTTTGTGGCCATCCTTGCCGCACCAATGATTCAGCTCAATCCGAGCATCTTCACGTTCGGCTATCTCATCCCCGCGCTCGGCGCAGCGCTCATCGGCAAGTTCAGATTCTTCTGGCCCACGGTGTTCACCGGCATGGCCATCGGCATGGTGCAGTCGGTGTTCACCAAGCTGCAAAACGACCTCAGTTGGTTTCCAAAATATGGCGCCCGCGAAGGCCTGCCGTTTGTGGTCATCATCATTGCAATGGCACTACTCGGCGAGCGTCTGCCCGAGCGTGGCTCTGCCGATACGTGGAAACTGCCGGCAGTGCCCCAAGCTCGCGTCACTCCGATCAGCGTGCTGGTGCCATTGGTGGCAGCGGTTGGCGGACTCTTCTTGCTCGGCCCACTGTGGCGCGGTGCGATCATGACCACGCTCATCGCGATTGTTTTGGCTCTGGCACTGGTGGTGCTCACCGGCTTTGGCGGACAGACCTCGCTGGCGCAGATGGCGTTCGCTGGCGTGGCCGGATTTGGTCTCTCAAAGTTGGCGATGAGTTGGCACGTGCCGTTCCCCATCGCCCCGATTCTTGCGGCGCTCATTGCCGCCACGTTTGGCGTATTGCTCGGCCTGCCCGCGCTGCGTGTGCGCGGCACCAACCTGGCCATTATCACGCTGGCTGGCGGAGTCGCCATCTCAGAGTTCGTATTCAAGAACCCCACGTTCGTTGGCGACATCGGCACCGGCGGAGCCAAGATTCCGAACCCAAAGTTCGCGGGTATTGACCTGGGTTTAGTGCTCGGCAGTAAATCGTCGCGACCCGTGTTTGGCGTGTTCCTGATCGTCATCACGTTTGCGTTGGCGATGATGGTCGTGAACATTCGGCGCAGCGCCACAGGTAGACGAATCTTGGCGATCCGCTCGAACGAACGTGCCGCAGCGTCCATCGGCATCAACGTGGCTTCGGGCAAGTTGCTGGTGTTTGCACTGTCGTCATTTATCGCCGGTGTGGGCGGATGCCTCATCGCCTATCGCTTCGGCTCAATCTCCGATGTCTCATACGGCACGGTGGCATCGCTCACAGCGCTCGCGTTTGCATACCTCGGCGGCATCACCAGTGTGAGTGGCGCAGTCACCGCAGGCATCGTGGCGTCATCGGGTGTTGCGTTCTTTGCAAGCAGCCGCTTGTTCGGATCGATGGGCCGCTGGGAAGCGCTGATCGGCGGCGTGCTGCTGATTGTGACCGCGATCAAGAACCCCGAAGGCATCGCCGGCGCCATCAGAGGTATCGCTGAGCGAGCGCGGCTGAAGCGGACGCTTGGCGAATCGCCTCAACCGGCTGCGGTGCTCGAACCGGCCTGACGCCGTCACCGACGTCGGCACGTCACCGACGTCACCGACGTCACGGAATGCAAATCTTCTTGCCCTTCAGGTTCTTGCAGAACCTGAACGCGGCCCCGGAGAAGTCGACGTCGGCGTCGTAGGTTCCCAAGTTGGTCCACGTGCCGGCGCCTAACTGTGCCTTCACTCTCACGTTGCTGTCCACGGTCAAACCTGCTGCCGACGAGATGGCGAGGATGACGTCACCCGAGAAGTTGCCCTTGAGACCGGCCCGTTTGCTACCGACCTGGTCGGACCCGCTGAAGTACGCCGAAGTAGAGGCGTTAAAATCCCAGCCGCCGTCGAGGGCGGTATCCGGGATGTTGAACGGGACTCCCTTGAAGGTCGAGGAGAAGTTGAACTTCGGAGTCACCGTGCCCGCACAGGGACCGGAGAGGCAGACGACGAAGCCGAGTTTTGCCGGAACCGTGATCAGCCCCAGGTCGATCTTCGGATTCATCTCGAGGTTCAGATTCGAGATGTTGGGCGTCAGGTCAACCCACGAGGTGTTGAACGCTCCGCTGACGCCCGTTGCCGACGTGAATCTGCCACCGAACGAACCCGAAGCGCGGAACACCCCTTCCGGGAGGTAGTTGGTGTCGATTCCCTGGCCGAAGGCAATTTCGAACGTCTTCAGAACTCCCCCATTGGGGAACGTGCCCGAGCCACCGAAGGAGTAGGAATTGGTGGCTGGCTGGTACGAACCGCTGAGCGCAACCTGCGTACCGGCAACACTTAGCGCTCCAGACGCCTCGACGGAGAAGAGCGCTGTGCCGCGATTCTTGACCGTCGCCGCCATGGTGAGGTTGAACCCGCCGATCGACACTGCACCCGTGCCAGTTCCCGTACAGCCAGTGATCACGTCGCAGCTACCGAAGACGTCGATGCGTGCAGCGCTACCGATCTTGATCCCGCCGCTGATTTCGAGTTTTGGAAGTGGGTTCCAGCCACCGGCGGCGGCCAGGACGCGAAGCGAGCCGTCGACTCGGACGTTCGCACTGGTGTTGGGGTTGTCGACGGTGAGCCACGCTCGCAGCTGCGGGGTCTTTGCCCCTGGTGGGCCGCCGGGGTTTGGGTTGTAGGCCGCGAAGAGGTCAACTGAAGCAGCGAACACCTTCGCCTTGGCGCGTATCTGCACACCCGCCGGGACATCGAAGATTCCAACCGAGCAACCGGTCGGAGAGACCTGCAGACTGAAGAATGTCGCGGTCACGACCTGCGACTTCGGAGGCAGAGCCATGATCGGCGTCGCGCTGTCAGGGTTGCCGACGTTGACGGACATGCACGGGCTGACGGATGAAAGGTTCATCACGAATGCCACGGGGACGTTTTCGTTGGAGTCGATCCCCATGTATTCGCGCAGCTTGCCGGGAAGTGTTCCGGCGCCAGCGAGACCGACCGAAACGAACGGGAAGACGCCGGGTGTGATCCCGATCTGGAGCGCCACCGAGTTGAGGTTCAGTCCGGTGACACCAAAGATGTTCGGCCAGACACTCGCACCGTTCGTGCCGACAGCAGAAATTGAAATAGTGAAGGTCGGCGAGTTCTCGACGTAGCACACCGTAGGTGCCACCACTCCCGGTGCCTGCGGGCCGATGGCTGGGCCTGCGGAAGCACACACGGCCGCTACCTTCGCAGCAAGCACGAGGTCGATCGGGCTGTTGCCGTCGATCGACATCGTTCCGTTCGCTGCCAGCTGGAACCCTTTTTCTGAGCCGACCGTCGGCTCCACGTTGATGATGGCAGTGAACACGAAGCTGGTGATGGTGGTCTTGACGTGCGGAATCGGGGGCAGCTTGATGATGGCCGGAATCACCGCATTGAGTTTGATCAAGCCGGAGGACGTGTACGTGGCATAGGCACCGAAGTTGTCCTTCGGAATGCCAAGGTTTTCGTTCAGCAATCTGGGGGTCGGTAGTGAACCGGCAAACGCATACGTGCGCGGAGGGATACGCACAACGGTGCCGAGTATCTTCGCCGAGACATCCTGCTGGGAAGAGAAGAACGCGATGCTCCCCATGACAGCGTCGCCCAACTTCGGCCCCTTACCCATTGAGCCAACCGTCACCGTCCCGCCGTCGACGTAGGCAACCGCGAGCTGTTTGATGTTCCATCCACCGATCTTGGGGACGCTGATCCGACCCTTGCCGCGCACGAGAACATCGAAGCCACCGTTGGCCGAACCGCTGTCCACGATGATGTCGCCGCTGAGAGCGGCGAAGGTGGTCTCGCCGGCCGCAATCCGGATACTCAGGTCGCTCATCGCGATGTTGCCCGTGTCCGTCACCAAGCTGGCGGCGGCGGTGGCGTCGAAGAGACCCTCCAACACGAAAGCGCTCGAGGTCAGGTTCACGGCTGCTTCGTACTTGCCGGACGCTTGTTGGGGAAGTCCGCTTCCTAGGTTCGCGAAGAAGCCCGGGCTGGCCGCTGTGCCGTCAGCGGCGATGCTCAGGTACAACGTGGTCGCGGCGCTAGCTGAGCAGAGCGAGGTGGATGTAGCGACGACTGGGCATGTTGGCTTGATGGAGACGGTGCCGCCAAGCAACGCGAGTTTGCCGTTCTTCGTGGCACCAGAATCGCCCACAAAACTGGCCGGCGCGGTAAGTGTCCCGCGAAGGTCCCACACGGTGGCGCTCGGTGTTGCGGTGATGGAACCCGAGAGTGAGCCGATCGAGAGGTTCACCGCGCGGATGGCGACCGTTGCGGTTGCTGCGTTCGCGAGCAGTGTCCAGGTGGTGTCGCTCGCATACGTCAGCGACACGGGGATACGCAGTGTTCCGAACGCAGCCTGCGCGGTACCCGACCACGTCGGCACTCCCGATGCATCAAGACCCGAGGTGCCGACCTGAGCGGACAGCGTGATCTGGCCGCCAGAAAGTGTTGTTGGAGCAGCAACAGTGGCAGGTGTTGCCGAAGTCGGGGTGGTGGTGCCCGAAGGTGTCCGAGCGACGGTCACCGGGCCGACGGGTTCGACCACCAGGGTCGGTGGGCTGACGGTGCCGAAGGCCTCGAGGCTGTTGGCGCTTCCCGTCGCAGTGCGCACGGTCACAGTGCCGCTTGTTAAGCCGGCGGGAACGGTGGCAGTGAGTTGTGTGGCGGAGCCCGCTTGGAACTGGGCGGTGACCCCGTTGAACGTGACGGCGGCGGTGGTGCTCAGATTGAACCCGGTGATCGTGACCACGGTTCCGGCAGGGCCACTGATCGGCCACAACGATGTCACCGATGGTCCGATCGTCAGTGCTGTGGTGCTGACCGCGAGCGCCGTACCGCGAACCGACACCGGTCCACTCAACGCTTCGTTCGGCACCGTTGCGGTGATCTGCGTCGGTGAGACAACAGTAAAGGTCGCGTTCGCTGTCGAGCCGGTGAACCCCACCGAACTCACCGAGGTCAGGTTGGTGCCAGTGATCGTCACCAGCGCGCCGGGTGAGGCGGTGGTGGGTGTGAAAGAACTGATCGTGGGAGGAGCCGCAAAGTCGGCGCTTGCCGTTGCAGTTCCCGAGGGAGCGGTGATGCTGATCGGGCCGCTGATGAGATTGGCCGGCACTATCGCTCTAATGGTCGTCGCCGACACGACGCTGAACGACGCAGCAGGGGTGGCGCCGAAACGGACAGCTGTCGCTCCCGACAGGTTCGCGCCGGTGATCGTCACCGCGGTCCCTGCGGCGCCGAGGGCGGGTGAGAAACTGCTGATCGCCGCCGACGCAACGGCGAATGTACCCGTCGCAACCCCAGTACTCACCGGTGTCTCCACCGAGATCAGACCCGAAACAGCATTCGCGGGCACAGCAACAGTGATCGATGTTGCCGACACAGTAGTTGGCTTGATCGCAACACCGGCGAACTTCACCGCGGTCGCACCAGTGAAGTTCGCACCGGTGATCGTCAAACTCGTACCGGTCGCGCCCGACGCAGGGCTGAACGACGCGACCGCCGGTGACGTCGTGACGAAACACGTGTCACTCGTGATGAGGGTTGTCTTGGACACAATCGCAATCGGGCCGTTGGTAGCACCACCAGGCACGGCAGTCGTGATCTCAGTCGGCGACACAACACTGAACGAAGAGACCGACGTGCCGTTGAACTTCACGTCAGTGACATCAGCAAAGTTGGTCCCCGTGATGTACACGCTGGCACCCTCAGCACCAGTGGTCGGATCGAAGCGGAGATTGCTGGCGGTGGAACTGGCGCACGAAACCGGCGCCACAAAGGTTCCTGAACGGCCCCCAACCGTGCTGGTAATCACAACAACGGCAAGCGCCAACACAGCCACGGCCACACCCGCGCCGATCCCAACGTTACGGATCTTGCGCTGCTCAGCACGGGACTTCGACGACCACGAAAAACGTGAACGGGTCGCCTCACTACTAGCAGGAGCAGGCGAGTCCACGGCATCGTTCGTCATCTTGTTTGGGGTATTCATGCGGGCAGCCCTTCTACGGTGCAGCGAGGTTGGTGCTGCTCACACAGCGATACGGGACAATGAACCGGCGTGTGCCTGGTTCTTCGGTTCATCCAGGAGGGATCGTGCCGTCGACGATCGTCGACCCGTCAGGCAACGACGCAGTTGGATCGAGCGGCGCACTCGACACGACCCCGGTGAGGTCGGCACCGCTGAAGTTGGCACCCAAGAGACTGGCGTTCGTGAGGTTCGCCCCAGTGAGGTTGGCGTCGGTGAGGTTGGCGTTCGTGAGGTCAGCACCAGTGAGATCAGCACCACTGAGGTTCGCGTTCGTGAGGTTCGCACCCGTGAGATCAGCGTCTGTCAGATTGACCCCACTGAGATCGCTGTTGGCGAGATCGACCCCCACAAGGTTGGCCCACGGCCCAATGAGATAGCCGTTGACCAGCGTCCAACCTTTCGGCAACGATCGAGGCGCACCAGCGATACCACCCGACACAACACTGGTGAGGTTGACACCACTGAGGTCGACACCAGTGAGGTTGGTATTCGTCAATGTGGCGCCGGTGAGGTTCACGTTCGTGAGCGTCGAACCCGACAGATCGGCCCCCGTAAGCGCCGCCCCGGTGAGGTTGGCCCACGGCCCGACCAGGTAGCCAGCAACGATCGTCCAGCCAGATGGCAGGGCCTTCGGCGTGCCAGTGACACCACCCGACAAGACGTACGCGAGCACAACTTCAGAGAGGTTGGCGTTAGCCAGGTTCGCGCCCGTCAGATCCGCGTTGGTGAGATTGGCATTGCTCAGATCGGCGTCGCTGAAATTGACGGTCTTGAGATCCGCGTCGGTGAGGTCAGCGTCGGTGAGGTTCTTGGCGCTGAGATCGCTACCGGAAAGTACGACCCCCCGGCACTGCGCACCAGGGCCGATGTCGCAGCCATTCACCAACGTTCCGGAACGACTACCAGTGCCAGACACGGCCACCACCACAACGACAGCCACCACAACAACCGCCACACCACCAACCGCCCACGAGATCATCTTTCGACGGCGACGATCTGCACGACGATTGGGAGTTGAAGCGGTGGATTCCGTCATTGGGACCGGCCGACCGTAACGCGGTCGGCTTGATCCCGCGATATCGGAGACCGCCTTTTTTGGGGGCCACGGCTTGTCGGTTCCCTATCCACGGTGCGGCGACGGCTCCGGCGGACGAGGTAGTCAGACTGGAGCCCAAGAGGAGAATCGAACTCCTGACCTACGCATTACGAGTGCGTTGCTCTACCGACTGAGCTACCTGGGCGTGAGGGGCAATGCTAGCGGTGATCGTTGTATCGACCCACCCAAAAATGTGCGCTAGCGAGTTTCGGGATCGGTGGCCATCTTCGTGCCGGGCACGTAATACCGGTTGTGCCAGATGCCGCGTGGGTCTTCGCCTGGCACCGGCATGCGCCACGTAGACACCCGCGATGTGGCGGCGGTGAGATTCACTGCGCACAACGCTCGAGGCTGGTCATCGGTGCTGTCGACATAGGCGTTGGCCGAATCAAGCGGGATGTAACGCGAGGCAATGGCCCGGTATAAGTGCTGCCACAGGCGGTCGCGGCCGGGCTGGTACAAGACCTCAACATGGCTCTGCACGGTGACCTTGCGATAGGGCGCTTCGTCTTCATCAATCGAGATTGCAATGCGCGGATCGCGCAGCATGTTCTGCCAAATGACGGCCGGCTCACGCGGCGTGAAACACAGCATGTCACCATCCATGATGAACCACAGCGGCACCACGCGCGGCATGCCGTCGGCATCGACCGTGGCAATGCGCGCAAGGTGGTTCGGTTCAGCCAGAAATGAGAAGACCTCATCGGTTGACAACTTGGGCATGTGGTTGGTCCAGTCGCTAGTGGTTCATCGAGGGGAGGCCGAGCAACAACGCCTGCAGCAGCAACTGCTCGTTGGGATTTCGCTCAAGCGATTCGAGTGACCGGTGAATACGCGTGATAGCCGTAGCGGCCGAGTCGGGACGGCTGATAGTGCCGTTGACCAACGCATCGCGGTAGGCGCCCGCAAGGGTGGTGAGGCCCGAGCGGAGTTCGTCGGTGCGATGACGGCGCAGCTCGCGCTTATGACGTTCTTCGACAAGCTTCTTGCCGCTGCCGCGCTCGCCCATCGCCGAGATGCGCGCCTCGAGCACGGTCACTTCTTCAGCATGGCGAGCCAGCAACGGTGCCGCTGCCGCTTCGATGGCGGCAACGATTTCGGTGACCGCACCTGCCACGGCGCGCCCGGTGCCATCGAGCCGATAGGGCGTCTCGGCAAACATCTCGCGCCGCGCTGCGAGGTGTTCGTCTCGCGCCAACAGCCGAGCACGTGTGAGGTCTCCGATAGCGCCAAGCGCCGACTGCTCAGCGCGCGCAGGTTCTACACCCTCGCCGACAAGCGTTGCGATCACAATGTCGGTTGGCACTGCACCAAAGTCGATGCGCACACAACGCGATGCAATGGTGACCAGTTCGGGGGTCGAGTGGTCGGCGAGCACAATGAACACAGTGCTCTCAGGCGGCTCTTCGATGGTCTTGAGTAACCGCGCTGCCGCTTCGGCACTGAGCAAATGAAACTCGTCGAGGATGAGCACCTTGCGGCTGCTCTCGTTTGGCGCGAGTGCCGCGAGGCGAACGATTTCTTCAGCCTGCTCTTTTGAGATCGAGGCACCCACGCGTGCAAACTCGCGAACATCGGGGTGCTCGCCTTCGAGGGCGAGCCGAGCATCGCGCAGCGTTGGGTCGTCGACCCCGGTGAGCAATAACGCGGCGAACGCGCGCGCTGCTTCGTTCTTGGTGCTGCCTGGCGGACCGACGAACAAGTACGCGTGCACCGGATGCGCCACCGACGCTTCCAGCCGGCGAATCGCATTGGGTTGGCCGATCACCGACTGCCAAACGCTGGCCATCAGATTCCTAAACGGGTGAGCGTGGCGGTGCGGATGGCATGAGCGACCTCATCTTTTTCGAGCGTGCCATCGATGACCACCCAACGATCGGGATCGGCCGCAGCCATCTCGGCAAAGCCGGCGCGCACCCGCGCATGAAACGCTTCGTCGGCTTGTTCGAAGCGATCGAGATCTCGTTTGGCCATCCGTTCGGACAACAACTCGACCGGCACATCGATCAAAATCACAAGCTCGGGCCAGTGCCCATCGAGCGCCCAATCGCTGATCTCGCGCACGATCTCAAGCGGTAGGCCGCGTCCGTAACCCTGATACGCAAGGCTTGAAAATGCGCTGCGATCGCTGACCACATGGCGACCAGTGGTCAATGCGGGCCGCACAAGTTCGTGTAGATGCTGTGCACGGTCAGCAGCGATGAGCAACGCCTCGGCCTTGTCGGCGAGATGGGTGTTCGCAGGATCATGCAACAACGTGCGGATCTCGTTGCCGAGGTGCGTGCCGCCGGTCTCGCGAGTGAGCACAGCATCGAGCGCCTCACCCAGACGCGCAGCATGGGTGCTCTTACCGCAGCCCTCGGCGCCCTCAAGCGCGATGTACCTGCCCGCATTGGTCATGCCGAGCACCATATCCGACGAGCCTCAGGACTCTTCGGCTGCGGCCCGCTTGGCCGGGGCCTTCTTGGCTGCAACTTTCTTGGCTGCGACCTTCTTGGCTGGAGCCTTCTTCGCAGCGACCTTCTTGGCGGCGGCCTTCTTGGTGGCCGTTGCCTTCTTCGCCGGCAGTCCACCCTTTTCGATGATGGCTTCACGACGAACCGCGAGCAGTTCATAGGCACGCTCTACCGGCATCGCGTCGAGGCGATCACCCTTGCTCAACGAAGCGTTGGTCTCGCCGTCGGTGACGTAGACACCAAACTTTCCGTCCTTGGCAACAACCGCACGACCACTGACTGGATCGTCGCCGAACTCGCGCAACGGACCCTTGGCCGCCATCGACTGTCCGCCACGCTTAAACACCTTTGGCGACGCAAAGATCGTGAGCGCCTGTTCGAGCGTGATCTCGAGCAGTTGTTCTTCGCTGGTGATATTGCGGAAGTCCTTGCCCTTTTGCACATAGGGGCCGTAACGACCGTTGTTGGCCATGATCGCAACGCCATCAACCGGATCGATGCCAACGGTGCGCGGCAACTGCAGCAAATCGGTGGCGTCCTTCATCGACAACCGCTCGAGGGTCATCGTCTTGAACAAGCTGGCCATGCGCGGCTTCTCGAGCCCAGGAGGCAGATTGTCAGGGGCACCCCATTGCACATAGGGGCCGTAGCGACCGCTCTTGGCGAACACGGGGAAACCGTCGATCTCACCGATAGGGACATCGCTCTTTGGCTGCGCCAACAAGGTGAGCGCCATCTCAACAGTGAGTTCGTCGGGCGCGAGGTCTTCGGGAACGCTGGCGGTGTCTTCGCCACGCTTCACGTAAGGGCCGTACTTGCCCGGCTTCACCACAATCTCTACGCCATCGGCATCGTGACCAAGTGGGAACGTGTTGATGGCCGCGGCATCAATCTCGTCGAGGTTCTCGACAACCAACCGCTTGAGGCCCGGCAACTGCACATCGGATTCGTCACCGAAATAGAACCGCTGCAGCCAGTGGTCCTTGCGCTCTTCGTTGCGAGCAATCGAGTCGAGGTCTTCTTCGATACGCGCGGTGAACGCATAATCGACCAGACCGCCGAAGTGCTTCTCCATCAATCCAACAACGGCAAACGCTGTCCACGTTGGGACAAGGGCTTGGCCCTTCTTCCACACATAGCCACGGTCTTGCACGGTTTGGATGATGCTGGCCCACGTGCTGGGGCGGCCGATGCCAAGTTCTTCGAGGCGCTTCACGATGCTGGCCTCGGTGTAACGAGCAGGCGGGGAAGTGCTGTGGCCGTTCGGCGTGATCGACTCGACAGGCACCGTTTGACCAACGGTAAGAATCGGCAGCAACGCTTCCTTTTCTTCGTCGGCAGTTGAGTCTTCGTCGGTGGACTCCACGTACACCTGGCGATAGCCAGCAAAGGTGATGGTGGTGCCGCTGGCAGCGAACTCGCACTGTTGTGCGGCCTGTGCGGCCTGCCCGGCCGATGGTGCCACTGTTGCCGGGGCGCTAGTGGCCGTGAGCCGCACGCTCACGGTGACGCCAGCAGCGTCGGCCATCTGCGACGCCAACGTGCGCTGCCACACCAGGCGATACAGGGCGAGCTCTTGGCCGTTGAGTTCGCCAGCAACTTGATCGGGAGCGCGCAGCGGGGTGGTTGGACGAATGGCTTCGTGAGCTTCTTGGGCGTTTTTGATCTTGCCGGTGAACTGTCGTGGCGCTGCCGTCAAAAACTGTTGACCGTAGGTGCTGGCAACTTCGGAGCGCACCGCGGCAAGCGCTTCTTCGCTGAGCATCGCACTGTCGGTACGCATGTAGGTGATGAAGCCACGCTCGTAGAGACCCTGCGCGATACGCATCACCTGTGCGGCACCGAGGCGAAGCTTGCGGCCGCCCTCTTGCTGCAACGTGCTGGTGGTGAACGGCGCTTTAGCGCTGCTGCGATATGGCTTTTCTTCAACCGAACGAACGCTGAAGGTAGATGACGACAAGCCAGCAACAAGCGCAAGAGCTTCGTTTTGGTTGACGACCACGACACCCTTTTTGGGATATCCGTCGCTGCCGAAGTCTTTACCCGACGCCACCTTGGCGCCATCAAGAGTCACCAGTGTGGCCGTGAAGGCTGGCCGGGTTTCGGTGAGCAGTTCGAGATCCCAGTAGCCGGCGGTGACGAACGCAATGCGTTCGCGCTCGCGCTCGACAACCAAGCGAATGGTTGGGCTCTGCACGCGGCCTGCCGACAGACCACGGTTCACGCGCCGCCATAACACAGGGCTGACTTCGTAGCCGTAGAGACGGTCGAGAATGCGGCGAGTCTCGGCAGCATCGACCAGGCCATAGTCGAGCGCTCGAGGATTGTTGACTGCTTTATCAATAGCGGCCTTGGTGATTTCGTGGAACACCATCCGCTTTACGGGCACCTTGGGCTTCAGGTACTCGAGCAAGTGCCAGCTAATGGCCTCACCCTCGCGGTCTTCGTCGGTTGCGAGATAGAGCTCGCTGGCATCTTTCAACAGCGCCCGAAGGTCTTTGATAACCACCTTGCCGCGCTCGGTGAGTTCGTAGGTTGGCTTGAAGCCGTTGTCGACATCGACAGCCAAACCTTTGCTCGGTAGGTCGGCAACGTGGCCAACCGAGGCGCGCACATCGAAGCCTGCGCCGAGGAACTTGGAGATCGTCTTCGCCTTGGCGGGAGACTCCACAATCACGAGCGGTTTTGACATGCGACCTATTCGCTAAAGCATCGAAGGGGCCGCTGTCAAGACCAGCGACCCCGCTGGGTGAGTGTCACCGTACAACTGAAGTGGACGATCAGTTACTCACCGACACCTGATAACACCAGTTCTGGCCTTACTTCTTCACGACGACGACCTTCGACATTGATCTTCGGAAGCAACCGATCGAGCCAACTCGGAAGCCACCAATTGCGTGCGCCGAGCAGTTCCATCGTTGCGGGCACCAGCAACATGCGCACGATGGTGGCGTCGATAAACACTGCTGACGCCAAGCCGAGGCCGAACAATTTCAGCTGACGATCGTCGCCCAAGATGAAGGCGCTGAAGACGCAGACCATGATCAACGCAGCGGCAGTGATGACTCGCGCCGTTACGGCCAAACCGTCGGCAACCGCTGTGGCGTTGTCGCCGGTGCGGTCGAACTCTTCCTTCATGCGTGACAACAAGAACACTTCGTAGTCCATCGAGAGACCGAACACGATTGCGAAGAGCATCATTGGGGCCCATGCCTCGACGGGTCCAGGCTTACCCACGCCGATGAGGTCCTTGCCCCAACCCCATTGGAACACTGCAACGACAACGCCGTAGGCGGCACCGATAGACAGCAGGTTCATGATGACGGCCTTCAGCGGCACGAGCAGGCTGCGGAACACTGCCATCAGCAACAAGAAGCTCAGAATCAACACGGCGCCGATGAGTACCGGCAAACGAGCACCGAGGTACTCCGAGAAATCTTGGCTAGCGGCGGTGAAGCCACCCACGCGAGACGTGAGGCCCGAGTCGGGGATGATGTCTTGGCGTAGTCGATGCACCAGGTCGGTGGTGGCCACATCTTGCGGGGCACTCTTTGGAATCACCGTGACCAACGCAAGATCATCACGAATCGGACGGGCAAACGCAGCTTGCACACCAGGCGTGTCGCTCAGGGTGGTCGCAAACTGCTGCACCACGTCGGGCTTGGCAGCGTTGGCGCCTTCGATGGTCACGATCAACGGACCGTTGAAGCCTGGGCCGAAGCCTTCGGCGAGCAGATCGTACGAGCGGCGAATTGTCTGATCGGGCTTGGCGTTGCCGTTGTCGCCGAAGCCAAGGCGGATCGACAACAGCGGGAGCGTGAGTACCACCAAGACACCGGCGCCGAAGAGGAAGATGGGCCATGGCCGGCGTTGGATGAACCGGCTCCAGCGATACCAGAAGCTCTGCTCAATGGGCTTCTCGGTGCGCTGTGGAATGGGCTGGCGCAGCGATTTCACAATCACGCTGGCAAGGAGCACAGCAACGGCAAGGGCCACTCCGCCGAGCAGGATGCGAGCGTTCGAGGTGACGATTGCCCCGAGGCCACCGACCACGAGCAGACCAAGTGACAACATTGCTGCACGCGAGGTGACGTTGATGCGGTGACCCGCCATCGCCAGCAGCGCCGGCAACAACGTGACCGAGGCGATCATCATCATCAGCACGCCAACCGCGGCGCCGGTTGCGAGTCCACGAACGAACGACAGCCCCATGATGTATAACCCGAGCAGCGAGATAATCACTGTGATGCCGGCGAACAGCACCGCACGCCCGCTGGTGTCGACGGCTTCGACAATTGAGTCTTCCACCGACAAGCCGTCGTGTAGCGCCTCGCGATAGCGGGTCACGATGAAGAGCGCGTAGTCGATGCCCACGCCAAGGCCAATCATCGCAACCATCTGCGTCGTGAATTCGGGCATCTCACCCACGTTGCTGAGTAGCCCAACAATGCTCGAGCCAAGACCGAGGCCGATGAGCGCTGTGCCAATCGGCAAGCCCATTGCGAGAACTGAGCCGAAGGCCAACACCAAAATGACGACCGCAGCGATAATGCCAAGCGCCTCAGATGCAGGGAACTTCATTTTGCTAAATGCCTGGCCGCCATATTCGAGCCGAATCTGATGATCGACACCCATGCGGGCCATGGCTCTGTCGCCAAGGCCTTCGATCTGTGTGGCGAGGCTGGCGAACTGACTTTGTGTGCGGCCGGTGATCTTCAGTTGCGCGTAGGCGATCGTTCCATCAGCGTTGATCTGCTGTTTCGGCTGGTCATAGGGGCTGACCACTTTGATGCCGTCGATCTCATCAACCTTCGCAAACAACTCCGCGAGCGAGGCCTGAACATCGGCGTCGACAACACCCTGCGGAGCTTTGACCACAATCTGCGAGTCGAATCCGGCCTCTTCTTTGCTCACACTTTCGAGAAGGGTGAACACATCGCGAGCCTCGCCACTGGGTAACTGCATCTGAGTATGGAAGTCGCTACCGACCACGCTCGACGCGATTCCAAGGGAGATGAACAACGGCACCCATATACCAAAGACAACAACGAACTTATGACGCACGCACCAGCGCGCAAGACGAGACAGCATGAGTGAGAATTTCGTTTCTTGTGTAGGAAGCCACGGTGGTTCTAGAGACGTATCGACAGGGAAACAATAAGGTCAAGCAATAGATGCTCGACGCGGTTATCGGTCACAGGCGCTTTTCTCAAGACCGATGCTGCTGCGCATACGCAGCGTGGCGACGGCTTAGAAGCCGGACACGGGCTGAGGCGTGTATGGCGCCTGAAGCGCACGCACTTCGTCGTCGGTGAGCACGACGTCGATCGAGGCAATTGCATCGTCGAGATGATGTTGCTTGGTTGCACCAACGATTGGTGCGGTTACTGCTGGATGATGGGCGACCCATGCGAGGGCAATCTGGGCGCGCGACACGCCGCGTTGTGCAGCAATCTCGGCGACACGTTCGATGATTTCGGTGTTGGCCGAGCCATACAAAGTCTTGCCAAACTCATCGGTCTCGCTGCGGTTGGTGTTCGACGAAACATCGCGGGTGAGCAAGCCGCGAGCAAGCGGACTCCACGGAATGACACCCACGCCCTGATCGATACACAGCGGCAACATCTCACGCTCTTCTTCGCGGTACACGAGGTTGTAGTGGTTCTGCATCGTGACGAACTTGGTCCAGCCATGCTGCTCGGCGACGTGCTGCGCTTTGGCGAACTGCCATGCCCACATCGACGACGC
>CAMASN010000055.1 GCA_945861025.1 Ferrithrix thermotolerans DSM 19514 | reverse complement strand
GAGGTGCAGTCGTGGCCCGACGACGGCGATTGGTTGCACTACCGCGAGCGCACCGATCACGGCCCGCGTTTGTGCCGCACCGAGAACTTCGCGCCGTTCCACGCGTCGCTGCGTGAGTTGCTCACCGCAGGGCCGATCATCGACATCGCATCGGCGTTGCTCGGCGAGCCTGCAGTTCTTTACAAAGAGAAGATCAACTACAAGCTGGCGGGCGGTGCGGGGTATTCGCCGCATCAAGACGCGCCGGCGTATCGGTTTGTCGATACGCACATCTCATGCATGATCGCGGTTGACGACTCAGTGCTTGAGAACGGTTGTCTAGAGGTGGTCAACGCTCGGCATCAGCAACTACTCGAGATGAACGATCGCGGTTGCATCACCGACGCGATCGTGCAGCAGATGAATTGGGTGCCCGTTGAGCTCAAGGCTGGCGACGCGCTGTGGTTTCACTCGCTCACGCCGCACCGAAGTGGGGCGAATACGTCGAGCGTCGACCGCCGAGCGATGTACCCCACATTCAACGCGTTGCGCGAGGGCGACCTGCGCGGTGCCTATTACGAACAGAAGCTGCGCGAGTTTCGAGACGCTCCGAACTCAGGCGAAACCGTTCAGGTGTCGCTCATCAGCGACTTCGAAGGCAAGCCAGTATGAGACAGTTCGCATCGGTAGAAGAAGTAGTTGCCCTCTACACACGTTGGGGCAACGACAACTACGACGAAGACATCACTCAGCTCTCGCACGCCGTGCAGTGCGCATCGTTAGCGCAGGCATCCGGAGCCTCCGACGAGTTGGTCGTCGCAGCGCTGTTGCACGACATTGGGCACCTCATCGACCTCGACACCTCAGGCACGCACGACGGTTCACTCGACACCGATCTCAAACATGAAGCCGTCGGTGCTCAAGCGTTAGCGAAGTTGTTCTCTGCGGCGGTTACAGCGCCGGTCGCGTTGCACGTAGAAGCCAAGCGGTGGCGGTGCGCGGCCGATCCTGCGTATTGCGATGCGCTCAGTGCGGCGTCAACCGCGAGCTTGCTGTTGCAGGGAGGCCCAATGAACCTCGATGAACGGGCACGGTTCGAGATGCATCCGCAATTTCGCGCGGCCACGCAGTTGCGTGCTTGGGATGACACTGGCAAGAGTGACGACACGGTCGACCCGCCATTCGAGGGGTTCGTGCCGTTGCTGCATCGCGTGGCTGGGCTCAGGCCTTTGGATGAGCGAGCAGGAAGTCGATGATGGCGCCGATGAATGCTGGCGACACCGACGGGATGTGTTGGCCGCCTTCGATGCTCCACAGCTCAACGCCAACACCAGTGGGGCAATCACCGAACGCCGCAATCGATGATTCGGCGCCTTCGATGCCGGGTTCAAGATCGACCTTCGTTGGTGAAGTAGTTGATGTTGTCGAACAGTCGTTGTAACGAGCCCACGTTGCGGTTGTGGTCTGTGCGCTTGGGTAGCTGCGACCCTGGATCTGGTCTCCTGCGTACTTGATGATTTGATCGTCGGTGCCGTGGATCGCAAGGATGTTCACGGACTCAGATGGTGCGCACTTGCCCACGTCGCTGAACGTGGCTCCGGCCAAGCTGGCGATAGCTGCGATCATGTCGGCGTGGTCGCACGCCATACGAAACGACATGAAGCCACCGTTTGAGTGGCCCATGAGATAGATGCGCTTTGGGTCGACCTTGTAATCCTTTTGCACCGACTCGATGATTGCGGTGATGTACGCCGAGTCGTCGACCGCTGCGTCGGGTCCGCCGCAACAAGCATCGGTGGCGTTCCAGAATTGGCTGTCAACGGCATTCTTTGTGCCATCGGCGTGCACGTAGAGAAAGCCGCGGGATTCAGCAATTGGCTGAACCTGAAAGTAGGCCTCTTGGATCGCGCCCGATGCGCCGTAGCCGTGCAGCAGCAGAACTAACGGAACCGCTGTTGTGCCGTCATAGGCGGTTGGCACGAACACGTCGAAGGGGCGGGCGATGGTGGGGTCGATCGTTGTCGAGGTCGGAGCATCGGTTGCGGATGGCTCTGTTGCGGTTGGGGTCGGAGTCGGAGCCGATGACGACACGGCCTGCGAGTTGTCCGAGACGGCAGTGGTGGATCCACCGCTCGAGCTACAGCCGGCAAGGACAACGCATGACAGGGCAAGAGCACTCAGGGGAAAACGCATTACGACAATGTACGGCGCATCACGTGTTGAGCCACGTTTGTGCTAGCTACACAGCACCAACATGAATTGGCCGCCGCCGGGCTCGACCTGGGCCGTTACCTCGAGTTCGGGCCTCAGGCGAGACAGCCGATCGAGTAACCATGCGGCCGCTTCGTTGCCGTCAACCCGTGTGGGGCAGCGTGCCATCACGACGCGTCCGCCCTTGCGTTGTAGTCGTTCGATGCTCGCCAAAATCGGTGCCGGGTCGAAAACAAATAGGGTGCCCGGCCACGGAATCACTGGCGCGATAGCGCCCTTTTTCGTGTTGCAACCACGATGCGCTAGCCGACCCGCATGTGGATCTGCGCCAGTCGATTTGCTCTTGGCCTTCGTGAGAATGCTGTCGATGCTGGGCCCGCGCGAGTCGTTCACCGACATTTCGGGATCTACTGGCTCGTCGCAGAGCCAGCAACGCCAACCGTCGGCGGTGCCAATGTCGTCGAGGCGACTCACTGGAATCGACGGAGTTCGGCGGGGCGACAGCGCATCACAGCACCGTATCGGCCAGATTTCAGGACTCAAGAAATATTTCAGCGAGGAGGTTGGATTTCGCCGAAGGAGTGCAACACCCCTCGTGGTGGGGTAGAGTTTTCCGCAGTCGCCGAGGGCGACTCGAATTTGTATATAAGGAAAAGTAATGGCCACAGGCACAGTCAAGTTTTTCAACGCCGAAAAAGGTTTCGGCTTCATCTCTCGAGAAGGCGGCGCGGACGTATTCGTGCACTTCTCCAATATCGAAGGCAGCGGCTACAAGTCGCTCAGCGAAGGCGACAATGTCGAATTCGAAGTTGCCCCAGGTAAGAAGGGCGAAGAAGCCCAAAAGGTTCGCGTTATCTGATTTGCTCCGGTCCGTAACGGACCGGAACTTGACGTGTTCTGAGAAACCAGCGGGTTGGGCTGAGCCCAGCCCGCTGTTTCGCGCCCATGGTCAGGTTTTTTTGCGATCGAACGGCGCTTACGTTGCCGGTTGCACCGATCAGGTTGCAGATACATTCGACCTATGACACCGAACGTGGGCCAACTCGGCTGGGTGCGCACGCACGCTCGCTTGCTCGGGTCGCTTGGATTCATCGCACTTGTTGGTCTGCTCGCCGCAGCTCTCGCGCTTGCCGTGCGCCCATCCAGTCGCAACAGCGTGGCGACGGTCGACACAGCGGCGTCTCAGCCAAATCCCTCGGCATCCACGTCGACTTCTGTGACGACAGCTCCGGCCCCTGCGACGACGGCGGTTACCGCGAGTCCGTTGGCACGAAACGACGGCAAGACCAGCGCGCAGCGTTTACTGGAGAGCGCGTTCGTAGTGAGCAACGCCGACCTCCAACCGAAGAGCATCGTGGCGTCCGGTAGTGGGCTCTTCTTCGCGCAGAACATGATGTATCGCCACAACATGATGGTGTTCGATCGTGCTGGCGCGCTGGTTGCCAAGATCGCCGACGACGTAGATCTCGCTGCGTTCGGCGTAGTGGGTGGGGTCAAAGCGCAAGGCGCTCCCGTGGAAGCGGTGTTCACCCGCGATGGATCGTCGGTCTACGTGTCGAACTACAAGATGTACGGGCCTGGGTATAACCCAGTGGCCGACGACAGTTGCGGTCGCGGCAAATGGGACGACAGCTACGTCTACAAAATCAACACCAAGACGTTCAGCATCGACAAGGTCATCCCCACCGGATCCGTACCGAAGTTCATGGCCATCACGCCCGACGGCACGCAGTTGCTCGTCTCGAACTGGTGTGGCTTCGATCTCACCATCATCGATACGGCCACAGACTCGCCGATCACGCGTATCAACATCGGCAGCCATCCCCGCGGCATCGCCATCACCAAGGACTCGCGTTACGCCTATGTCTCTGTGATGGGCGAGAGCAAGATCGTGAAGGTCGACCTCGGCAAGAGAGCGGTCGTTAGCGCAGTAGGCGATGCGGGATCGACACCTCGTCACCTGTTGTTGTCACCCGATGACCAGTTTCTCTACGTGTCGAACAATCATCAAAACTCGGTTCGCAAGATTGATCTCAGCGCTGGCCGCGAGGTGGGCACCGCCGCAACCGGAACCGAACCTCGAACAATGGCAATGTCTGACGACGGTGAGAGCTTGTACGTGGTGAACTACCAAGACGGAACAATCAGCAAGGTGCGTACGGCCGATATGAAAATCTTGCAGACCGAGCAGTCGGGGGTGCATCCGGTTGGGGTTACCTACGATTCGCCGACTCGCCAGGTCTGGGTCGCGAACTACACCGGATCGTTGCACGTGTTCATCGACAAGTAGCCCGTCTCGCAGCGCGCATATGGGCGCCGAGGCCTGACATACATGTCATCGCTGAACGACCAACGTGCCCCCGCGTTTTTTGGCAGAATGGTTTTCTTCTTCTGGGCCTGACCGTAGTTGCGCCTTCCCCTTCTAGAAGCTTGGATTGAAATGCGCTCACCCTTTTTCGCGTTACCGGTCCGTCGTGCCGCCACGTCGGCAGTGTTACTCGGGTTGCTTGTTGCCGGCACCAGTTGCAGCAACCAATCGGGCAGCGCCACTGCGGCGTCGGTTCCAGTGACGATCGCATTGGTCCCCACATCAACAGTGCCGCCCGAAACTATTGCGCCAACAACGGTGGCTCCCACCACCACTACCGATCCCGGTCCGCCCGTGTATCCGCTGACGGGTATTCCCGTTGCCGACCCTGTCATTGCGGCGCGTCCAGCACTTGTGGTGAAGATCGACAACGCCGGCGGGGCGCGTCCGCAAACCGGATTCAACGCTGCCGACATCGTGTTCGAAGAGATTGTGAACGCGCGTATCACGCGGTTTGCGATGGTCTTCCAAAGCCGCGGCAGCGATCCTGTTGGTCCGATCCGTTCGGGTCGCATCCAAGACATCGACATGTTTGGTTCGTATAACCGTCCGCTGTTTGCGTGGAGTGGTGGTAACAAGACCGTGACCGCCGCTGTCGACGCGAGTGATCTTGTGAACCTCAGCCAACTTCGTGTTGGGGTGTACTTCCGCACAACCGACAAACCTGTGCCGCACAACTTGTATTCGCGCACCAGCGCGCTTTGGAAGAAGGCGCCGGAAGGTTCGCAGCCCCCGGTGCGTCAGTTCTCGTATCGACGCGACGGCGATGCTGTTGCGGGTTTGCCAAGTGCCGGCGTTGATGTGCAGCTCGACTCAATCAAGGTGAACTGGAAATGGAACGCGGCAAAGGGGCTGTATTTCCGTCAGATGGGCGGCAAGAATCACTTCGATGCAGCGGGAGGTCAGGTCACGACCAACAACGTGGTGGTGCTCGCAATGAACTACGTGCCTGGAATCTCCGATAGCCCCGATGCGCAGACCGTCGGCACTGGCGAGGCGTATGTGTTCACCGGCGGCAACTATGTGCACGCAACGTGGACGCGCCCTGATCGTCTGGTGCCATTCGTGCTCACTGCCGACGACGGCTCGGTGGTGGGCCTGACTCCAGGTCGTACGTTTGTCGAGCTGCCGCGGGTCGGTCTTACGCAACCGTTGCCTGCGCCGTAACGAGATCAGAGATCTTCGAGACGCAAATGATGCGGAAACTCGAACACCGTGGCTGGCTGATGATTGCGGGCGAGCGAGTGATACGTGCGATGGGCGAACCACCATCGGTTTTCGAGGCGGACAAATTTGTCGTGGTATACGCCGTAGACCTGAGACCAGTGTCCGGCTGGAGTCTGTCGTAGCTCGGTCATGAACATGCGCGCCGATGCAGCATCGGGGTCATCGTTGCTGCGCAGGTGCACGCGGGTGCCGAGAATACCGAACTGAAAGAACTCGAATTGGGCGACCGAGCGCCCGATGAACTCACCGATCTCGTCGGGCCCCTCGAGCCGCATTGTTGAGTCGCGTAGATCGAGCTCGAGCACCACGGTTGGTAGGAACAAATCGGCCAACTCGCCCCACTGGCGACGTGACACGGTGTCGGCGTAGGCGTCTTGCAGTCGGCGAATCTCGCTGTGATCGAGGGCATCGGCGAGGCGTTGATTGTCGGTCATCGTGTGGGTCCTCGCCGTGTTTGGGAGTCGGTGAGGTGACGACCAATCGGTTGACCTGCGGCTCAGGCAAAACCATAGGTGATGAGATCAACTCAAACGTCTCTGGGCGGGCTGCCAGCAACGTGATGCGGTTGAAAAATTGAGCCACGGTAATGTGTAAATCTTGGACATAACCGCAGGTAGGGCTTTGTTTAGAGTTGGTCAAGATCCCTACCGGTGGTGAATAAGTCGTGTGTATGATCGCCGGGTGATCGCCATCCTTGGCGGCTTTGCGATTGCCCGAGTCACCCCGCACAACGGCAATTTTGAGCGCTAAACGACGATGACAAACCGATCGCTACTACCCCCTGACAGAGCGAAGACACACTGATGACGCGTTTCATGTGGACTGCACAGATGACGACACACATGTCGTTCTGTCGCGCCACTCGGATGTGCTCGTGTGCGCTTGGTGGGCTGTCATGAATGTTCCCGTTTTGGGTAGGGCCGCGAGGTTCTGGCGATGGTTGCACCGCAGCATCGCGCTCGTGATTGCCTGCGTCTCAGCCATCATCATTGGTTATGCCGTTGGCGTGTTTGTATCGAGCATTAACGACTCAAACTCTTCGGCTCCGCCACCTGCAGTTGACCCCAGCGTCGATCCGGCAAGCCTGCCTACTCGCTCATCGTTCCCGTGGCTCGCCATCGGTATTCCACTCGCGGTCGTCGTGCTGATCTACTTGTTTCGCAAGCGTCGCCCTGTGCGTTGGCTGCTGCACCGCGCCAAAGCCGCAGCCGAGACCTACTCGCTGCCGATTGGCGATGAACTCACGGCGCCGGTCGTTGCTCGTTCTGTGACACCTGTTGCGACAGTGGCTCCTGCTGTCGCAACCGCGGCACTCGAGCCTGCGGTGGTGGCGCCAGCGGCTGTCGCTGTCGAAACAGTGAGCGACGACGACTCTCTCATTAGCGTGCTCACCTTTCGTCACGACTCTGCGGCCGGCGGTTCGCCACAGCGCAAGATGTCGGTGGTTCGTGGACTGCGCGCGAGTATCAGCGCACTCACCGAGGCCATCGGAAACAGCGGTCAGTCGTCGCCAGGCCGACCGAGCATCGATGTTGTATCGGTGTTTGCCGTCGATCAAAAGCGACTCACTCGGGCATACGACGCCAGCATCGATCTTGGTCGGTGGATCGAGACGCAGTGCGGTTTGCGCCTTCTTGCCGCAAACGGCCGACCTGCGTGGGTACCGCAGTTGCCGATGCCTGATGGAGAAACTTCTGATCCATTTCAGAGCGTCTTCTTTGGTGCGGCCAATACTGGCATCGAGATGGGTGGACTGATTCCGCTTGCGGTGTATGCGCGAGTCGACCTGATCGTGGCGACTCCTGTGGTGCTTCCCGATGCGAGCGATTCCGTTGCGCCCGAAAAAGTAACCATTGCCGCGGCGTTTCCACCGCCCACTCGAAAGGTCGAGCAGCCGGCGGTTTTTGTGCAGCCCGTTGTTGTTGCGCCCGTCGTTGCTCCTGTTGTGCAGCCCGTTGTTGTGGCCGAGCCGGTTGTCGTGGCAACGTTTGTCGCTGCATCGGTTGTCGATAATCGCAGGATCGACACAATGTTCGACATGTTCAACGAACTGCTGGCCATTGGGGGCTCCACCGAGTCCGACGACGCCCACCTCGTTTCGTAGGACTCGAGCCCTATCGGCATCGCTATTGTCGACACTATGGATGTGCCTGTCATCGATCTGCAGCGCTGGTTTGATGGTCACGTTGCTGAGGTGGCCGAGGCGGTTGACCAGGCGTGCCGCTCAGTGGGATTCATGCAGGTGGTTGGCCACGGCATCGAACCCAATGTCATCGGGGCGATGCTCACTGCGGCCGACGAGTTCTTCTCGCTTCCACTGGCTGAAAAGCTTGCTGCCGTCCCGTCGCACCCGGGGGTCAATCGGGGCTACGCGGCAATGGGCACCGAGGCGTTGTCCTACAGCCTTGGTGTGCCGTCGGCTCGCCCCGATTTGTTCGAGGCGTTCAACATTGGGCCCGACAACGTCGATCGCTCCGACTCGTTTTATGCCAAGGCCCCGTACGAATTTTTTGCTGACAACGTGTGGCCAGATGCCCCGGCGCGCTTGCGGCCAACTCTAAACGCCTATTTCGAGCAGGCCAATCGGGTGGCGTTGCTCTTGACTGAGATCTTTGCCGTCGCGCTCGGTCTCGAGCCCGGATGGCTGACCCCATTCGTTGATCGATCTACTGCCACCATGCGCGTGAATCATTACGAGCGACGGCCCGGAGATGCGCCCCCCGATTCCGAGCAGATGCGTATGGGTGCGCACACCGACTACGGCATCGTCACAGTGCTCTGCGCCGACCCTGTGCCGGGCCTGCAGATCGTCGGCCCCGATCGGCAATGGCACGATGTCGTGCCCGTAGAGGGCGCGTTGTTGGTGAACCTCGGCGACCTCACCGCGCAATGGACAAATGATCGCTGGAGATCCACGCTGCATCGCGTGGTGCCGCCACCCGCCGACGACTCTGGTGCTGGTGCTGGTGCTGGCTCGGTGTCTGCCTTGCGGCGATCGGTCGCGTTCTTCCTCGACGGAAACTACGACGCCACTATCGAGTGCCTTGCAACGTGCAGTTCGCCCGACAACCCGCCGCGTTATTCGCCCACTACTGCTGGCGAGCACTTGATGGCCAAGCTGCTCGGTCCGCGCACGTTGACTACGTGCGTTGCTACCGACACCGTTGGCGATCGTCTCGACGCGTTCTGACCCGTTCGGAAGCGCGTCGGGCGTTCGCTAATATGCCGCATGACTTCAACGAAGAATGTCGAAACGGTTGAGCGGTTTATAGCGGCCCCACCGGCAGCGATTTTCGATCTGCTCGCCGATCCGTCACGTCATCGCGACATCGATGGCTCGGGCACGGTGCGCGAGCGTGTGGCCGGATCTGAGCGCATGGCTTTGGGATCGCGCTTTCAAGTGAACATGAAGCGGGGTGTGGCCTATTCGATGGAGAGCACCATCATCGAGTTCGTCACCGATCGGCGCATTGCTTGGCAATCGCGCTCACCGAACAAGGTGATTTCTTCATTCGGCGGCGGTCGCATCTGGCGCTACGAACTCGAGTCCGTTGATGGTGGAACATTGGTGCGTGAGAGTTGGGACATCAGCCAAGAGCGCGGCGCTCGGATGCTCGTGCGCCTTCTTCGCAAGTCCACTCGCGAAGCGATGATTCAGACCTTGGCTCGCATCGAGGAAATCGTCACCGCCTGAGTTTCTGAGTGCACGTATGAACGAGTTGAGGGGTCGCTGCAATCGGTGGAAGCGGCGACGAGTTGTCGTTATTCTTTGGTCATGACCGAGAGCCTCTACCTGTCAGGCAATTACGCACCTGTGGCCGACGAGATCACTGCTGTTGACCTGCCAATCATCGGTCAACTGCCCGCCGAACTCAATGGCCGCTATCTGCGCAACGGACCAAACCCGTTCACGGCCGTAGACCCTGAGGCTCATCACTGGTTCGTCGGAGACGGCATGGTCCACGGTGTGCGGCTTCGTGATGGCAATGCCGAGTGGTACCGCAATCGCTATGTCGGCGGCAGTCGATTGAGCCAGCATCGCGGCCAACCCGACATTGGGGGCCGCAACTGGAACAACAGCGACGTCGGCCCGAACACCAACGTTGGCGGATTCGCTGGCACCACATTCGCCATGGTCGAAGCCGGTGGTTGTCCGGTTGAACTCAGCTACGAACTTGAAACTGTGGGTCGCAACGACTTCTCTGGCACGTTGCCCGGAGCATTCAGCGCGCATCCCAAGATCGATGCCGATACCGGCGAGATGCACGCCATGGTCTACGCGTTGCCCGAGTGGATGGACCACGTGCAATACGTGGTTGTTGCTCCCGATGGCAAGGTACGCCGGGCCGTAGACATACCGCTCGAGCAGACAACGATGTTGCACGACATGTCGCTGACGCAGCGGTATGCGGTTGTCTACGACTTTCCGGTTCGTCTCGATTTCGATCTAGCGTTTGCCGGCCGCTTCCCGTTCAGGTGGCAGCCAGGCACCGGTTCTCGCGTTGGATTGTTGCCGCGTGAAGGCGATGCCGCCGACATCGTGTGGATCGATGTGCCCGAGTGCTATTCGTTCCATCCCATGAACGCGTACGACACTCCCGAAGGCAATGTGGTCATCGATTTGTGCGTCTACTCAAAGATGTTCGCTGCCGATCTGCTCGGTCCGTTCGGCGACAACATGGCTCGCTTCGAACGCTGGGAACTCAACGTGGCTCACCTCACCTCCAGCGTCACGGTTATCGACGACACTCCCCAAGAGTTTCCGCGGCATCGCGGTCGGCTCACCGGTAAGCCGTATCGCTTTGGCTACTGCGCTTCGCCGTCGCCCAGTGCTCCAGAGTGGAAGACGCTGAAGCACGACATGGTCACCGGTGAGCGGTGGGAATTTGACCACGGCGTTGGCCGCGGTGCAGGCGAGCCGGTGTTCGTGGGGCGCGAAGGCGCTACCGCCGAAGACGATGGCTGGCTCATCACCTTTGTCCACGACATTGCTGCAGACTCTGCTGAGCTGATCGTGCTCGATGCTCAAGACTTCAGCCGCCCTGCGGTGGCGCGCGTGATGCTCCCGCAGCGGGTGCCATACGGCTTCCACGGCAACTGGGTCAGCGACCGCGCCGTTCCACCAACGCTGTGACGCTGTAGGGCAGGCTGTAGGCCGTGCCCCACGTTCTTGCCATAGATCTCGGTACCACTGGGCTCAAGGTCGCCGTAGTGCGCGACGACGGCGTGGTCCTCGGGATTGCGTCGCGTGCGATCACCACTCACTTCGTTGACGACGGCGGTGTTGAGCAAGATGCTCACGAATGGTGGCGGCTCATTGTTGAGGCAACACGCGAGGTGCTCGGACTGACCAACGAGGCCGCGAACGTCGGCACGATTGTGTGCACGAGCCAGTACATGTCGGTGGTGCCAGTGGCCGCCGATGGTGTTCCCGTGGGGCCAGTCATCATGTGGATGGATGGTCGCGCGGCCGAGCGCACGCGTCACCTGCGGCATCGCGAGAACATCATGGTGTGGCTCGAGCGTCACGGGTTAGCCCCGTTCGGCTCCGACGATCTGGCCCACATCGTGTTGCTGCATCACGAGTACCCGCAGGCGTACGAACGTGCTGCTGCCTTCGTCGAGCCAGTTGATGCAATCACGGCTCGACTTGTCGGCGTCGTGACGGCGAATCAGAACACAGCGTTCCCGTTGCTCTTGATCGATAACCGGGTGCATGGTGCCGTGCACTACGACACCGACCTCATCGAGCGCGCCGGTATTGATCCGCACAAGCTGCCAGCGCTGGTGCCGATGGGCGCTGTTGTAGGCGTGGTGCGTCGCTCAGTTGCCGACGAACTCGGTCTGCGCTCCGATCTCGTGGTGTTGAGCGGTTCGATCGATTCGACCACTTCAGCAGTTGGAACTGGCGCCACCAGACCCGAGCGTTGCGGTGTGGTGATCGGCACGACAGCAGTGGCCGTTTCGCATGTCACGTCGAGTCGCGCCGATCACATGCGCGCACTCATGACCGCGCCCAGTCCTCTCGATTCGCAATACGTGGTGTTGGCCGAGAACGGCGCAGGGGGCAAGGCGCTCGAACACGTTGGTGCATTGCTCGGTATGTCGCCAACCGAATTGCTTGCCGCGGCAGCCCAGGCCCCGCATGGGTCTGAGGGCACGATGTTTTTGCCATGGCTCGTGGGGGCAATGGCGCCGGCCCCCGATGCAGGCGCGCGCGCTGGATTCGTGGGGCTGACATTGGGCACGACATTGGCCCACATGGCGCGCGCAGTACTCGAAGGAGTGGCCCTCAACATGGCCACGTTGTTGCCCGCTGTCGAACACTTTGTTGGGTCGCACTTTGATGAGGTCACGTTTGGCGGAGGCGCCGCTGCATCAGCGTTGTGGGCGCAAATCATCGCTGACGCAAGCGGGTGCGTTGTGCGCCGCGTGCATGAACCGCGCGCCACCAACGCGCGCGGTGCTGCGCTGCTCGCGCTGCACCAGCTTGGCCGAATCGCTGTTGACGATCTGCCATCGCTCGTGCCTATCGAATCGATCCACGAACCCGACGTTGCGGCGAGAGCGTTTTATGCCGAGCAGCTCGATCGTCTTGTGGCGGCCCGCGAATTGGGCGCTACTAGATTGAGGCGATGAACATCACCGTCGCGGCCATCCAAATGGCCATGTCTGATTCTGTAGCCCACAACATCGCTACCGCCGAGCGATTGGTGCGAGAAGCCGCATCAGACGGCGCGCAGATCATCGTGATTCCTGAGCTGTTCGAGGGTCCGTATTTCTGCATCGACATGCTGCCCGAGCACTTCGCTCGCGCGGTGCCGTTGCAGGGTCATCCCACCGTTGCTCACTTTCAGCATCTTGCGGCCGAACTCAATGTGGTGCTGCCCGTGAGTATCTACGAGCAGGCCAACAACGCCACGTTCAACACTGTGGTGATGATCGATGCCGACGGGTCGCAGCTTGGCATCTATCGCAAGAGCCACATTCCTGATGGCGTTGGCTATACCGAGAAGTTCTACTTCAATCCCGGCGATACCGGATTCAAAGTGTTTGCAACGAAGTACGGCGCTGTGGGTGTGGGCATCTGCTGGGATCAATGGTTCCCCGAGGCTGCGCGCTCGATGGCGTTGCAGGGCGCCGAGATTTTGCTGTACCCAACCGCTATTGGCAGCGAGCCGCTCGATCCTGAGTGGGACTCGAGCGGTCACTGGCAGCGGGTGATGCAGGGCCACTCTGCGGCGAACATCACCCCGTTGGTCGCGGCGAACCGCATCGGGCGCGAGGTCGGTCGCGATGCGCATCGCGAGATCACGTTCTACGGCTCGTCGTTCATTGCAGATGCAACAGGTGCCAAGGTGGCTGAAGCCGGGCGCGACGACGAGCGCGTCATCATGGCCAGCTTCGACCTCGCGGCAGTCCGTTCGATGCGTCACGCGTGGGGGCTGTTTCGTGATCGACGCCCCGAGCTGTATTCGTCGTTGCTAACGCTCGACGGAAACGTCGGTGAACGATGACGATGCGCATGCCGGCCGAGTTCAGCGCGCACGAACGTACGGTGCTCTGCTGGCCTACTCGCGACTCGGTCTACGGCGATTTGATGAGTCAGGCCGAAGACGCCCACGCCCAAGTGGCGCGTGCCATCGTGCAGTACGAGCCCGTCTCCATGATTGTGAACCCGGGTCCTTCGGCAACGCGCGCCGCTGAACTGTGTGGTGGCCAGGTCGACATCGTCGAGCTACCGATCAACGATTCGTGGTTCCGCGATAGTGGCCCGATCTACGTGACCGATGGAGCTGGCGCACGCACCGCTACCGCATGGGACTTCAACGGATGGGGCACAAAGTTCACACCCTTCGATCTTGATGCTCAGGTAGCTACGCGATGGGCCGAGCATGCTGGCCATCCGAGTCGCCGTGTGCCGATGGTGTTCGAAGGTGGGTCGCTCACGGTAGATGGCGAGGGCACGTTGGTCACCACAACCCAGTGCCTGATGCATCCAAACCGCAATCCAGATCTCACCAAGTTCGAGATCGAGACGCGCATTTGCGCAGAGCTCGGAGTGTCAACTGTGGTGTGGTTGCCCTATGGGTTGGCCGACGACGATGACACCGATGGTCACGCTGACAACGTTGCTGTCTTTGCTCGCCCTGGCCTGCTGGTGATGCAGGGCTGCGATGATCCGGCCGAAGCCGATTGGCTGCGTCTCAATGTGAACGCTCGTTGGGCGCGTGGCTCATACGATGCGGCCGGGCGCTTGTTGCAGGTCGTCGAGATTCCAGTGCTGCCGTTCGTTGAGATCGGTGGATTGCGGTGCGCCGTGCCCTATGGCAACTACTACGTCGGGAACGGTTTCGTGCTCGTGCCCACTTCCAATCATCCGGCCGATGCCGACATGCTGGCGATCATCGGCGAGCAGTATCCGGGGCGCGATGTCATCGGTCTCGATGTCGGGCCGATCCTTGCCTATGGCGGCGGCGGCATTCACTGCATCACCCAACAGGTGCCCGCTGTCTGAGCAGCTGCGTCACGTGCGTCAGCCGCGTGACTCAAGATGGCGCATCAGCTGCAGCACGCCTACGTCGTCGTGCTGTGGGCCGATGATTTGTAGGCCCACGGGCATACCGGCTGGGCTCTTGCCCACGGGCATCGTGCCAGCGGGCGAGCGGGTGAGGTTGAACGGATAGGTGGCGCGTACGAAATTGACGTCGCTGCCGGTCACGTTCACTGGGTCGCAAGCAAGTGTTGGCGTGAGCAGCAAATCGCATGTCGAAAACACTTCGACTAGGCGGAGGTTGAGGTAATGGCATGCATCCTCGGCGAGCACCATTTGCTGGGCCGTAATGCCGTCGGCCATGCCCACGTAGCTCGCAACCATCGGATCCATTTCGCTGCGATCGTGGTTGCCCACTGAACGTTTGAGATAGCTGGCAACGAGCGTGATCCAGTCCATTACGGGATCGATGTCGAACACAGTTGGTATCTCGACAATCTCGATTCCGTCGCGGGCCAGTTGCTGCACGGTGGCCTCGCAGGCCGCGATTACTGCCGGGTCGACATCGGCGTAGCCAAGCGTTGGGCTCCAGGCCACGCGAGTTGGCATGGCGCGTTGGGCGACAGCGCGAGTCCACGGCGTGGTGGGTGTTGGCAGCGAGCGCAGGTCGGTTGGTTCGGCGCCGACGATGACATCGAGCACCGCTATCAATTCATCGACTGTGCGCGTGAGTACGCCACGACAGGTGAGGTCAAGCCAATCGACTGGCTGCGGACCGCCATCGGGCACACGGCCGAGCGACGGCTTGAAACCAGGAAGGCCACAGGCGGCAGCCGGAATGCGAATTGAGCCGCCACCGTCTGAGCCAGTGGCGACGGGGACCATACCGGTAGCCACTGCGACAGCCGAACCACCAGAGGATCCACCCGATGTGAGGTCGAGATTGAACGGGTTACGCGTCGCGCCAAATAATGGGTTGTCGGTAACACCTTTGGCTGCTAGTTCGGGTGTGTTGGTCTTGCCGACCACGATGCAACCCGCAGCCTTGAGGCGACGCACGAGCACCGAGTCGCCTGTTGCGACTGGAGCATCGCGCCAGATTTGTGAACCGAACGTGGTGGGATAGCCAACGGTGTCTTCGGTGTCTTTTACACCAAGCGGCACACCGGCCAGTGGCCCGACAACGGCGCCGTTCGCGATGAGATCGTCGAGCGCGGCTGCGTCGACGAGCGCTCGTTCGCTTTGAACAGCGACGAAGGCGTTCACGCGCGGGTTGTGCGCATCGATCGCGGCAAGTGCCTCGGCCACTACGGCAACGGCAGAGCGTTCGCCGCTGCGAACTTGTTGGGCGGTGGTGATCAGCGAAGAATCAGACATGACTCCATCTTGGCGCATGGCGGCCGCGACATCTGCTAGCACAGATGAATGGAATTTGGTGCAGTGCTTCCCACAACGGAGATCGGTAACGACACGGGCGCAGTGCGTGCTTGGGCGCAAGCTGTCGAGCAGATGGGCTACGACCGCATCGTTGCCTACGACCACGTGCTTGGTGCTGTGCATGCCGATCGCGAGTCTCCGCTGTGGGGCCCGTACACAGAGACCGATCCGTTTCGCGAACCGATGGTGCTGTTTGGGTATCTTGCTGGCGTCACGAAGCATGTTGAGTTGATGACCGGCGTACTCATCTTGCCTCAGCGCCAAACTGCGTTGGTTGCGAAGCAGGCCATCGAGATCGATCTGCTGTCCGGTGGCCGATTCGTGCTCGGTGTCGGCACTGGTTGGAATCACGTTGAATATGAATCCTTGGGCACCGAGTACCGCAACCGCGCGCGGCGGTTCGACGAGCAGATCGAGTTGTTGCGTCTGCTGTGGGACGCTCCGGTTATCGACTTCACGGGCCGCTATCACCGAGTGGATCGCGCCGGTTTACTGCCGGTGCCGCAGCGGCAGATTCCCATCTGGTTCGGTGGCGGATCCGACGCAGCGATGGCTCGTGCAGCGACAGTGGGCGACGGGTTTTACTTTGGTGCGGCAGGCGGCCGTATCGAGGGTGCGCTTGAGCGTTTGCGGGCGATGCTTGTTGAGCGTGGGCGCGACTCGGCCACGTATCCGGTTGGGGCTCAGATCCACACTGGGCGCGGCGCCGAGAAGTGTGCATCCGAAGCCGCTGGGTGGAATTCCGTCGGCGGCACCCACCTGTCGGTGAGCACGATGTCATCGAAGATGCTGGGGGCAACCGATCGGCCGTGCGCGACGGTAGATGAGCATCTTGCGCTGCTCGAAGAATCGCTGCAGATGCTGCGCTCGCTGTAGCGGCTGGCGGCTTGCGACCGGTTAGCGCACCGAGCGCATCGGTGGGCGCTCGTCGAGGTTCAACGCCTCGCTGACGCCGTTGGGGCGCAGCAGCGCGAGGTGTTCGTGGGCGAAGGCTTTGTTGGCGCCAACGCGAGTGAGCAACGTGGCCATCACCTCGGCTGCTTGCACGCCCAGACGATCGAGTGTTTGGTGACGATGGTGGCGCTCGCCAACATCGACCTGTGCGATTGCTGCGGCGCCAAAGCGCTCGGCCACATCGGCCAGCATTGCGATCTCGACGCCCCAACCCTGCACGAACGGAATCTGTTCGATGGCGCTGCGGCGTCCGGCGAACTCGCCGCTCAACGGCTGGTGCAGCCCGGTGAGTTCGGGCAAGAACAAGCTGAGCAATGGTCGGGCCACAAGCTCGGTGGTACGGCCGCCGCCGCCGAGATCGGTGGGGCGGTGATAGCTGGCCTTCACGAGGGCTACATCGGAGGTAGTGAGCAACGGCATGAGCAAACGAAGCACCCAGCTTGGCTCGACGCTGGTGACGTCGCCATCGCACCACAAGATGAAGTCTCCGGAGCTTGCGGCCAGCGTGGCCCAGAGGGCATTGCCCTTGCCGCGCCCTTCGCCGTAGACATCGTTGACTGTGTTTACCGACACAACGGTTGCGCCGTGAGCGGCCGCTATGGCAGCCGTATCGTCGGTCGAGTTGTCGTCGAGCACAATGAGTTCGTCGACCAGCCCGTGGCTGTCGACCAGCATCGTTCGCAACATGTGCACCAGTTCGCCAATGGTGCCGGCCTCGTTTTTACATGGAAGACACACGCTGATGGTGCGTGTTCCCTTGGCCGAGAGCGCCTCACTCATGGTGAACGACGATG
>CAMASN010000054.1 GCA_945861025.1 Ferrithrix thermotolerans DSM 19514 | reverse complement strand
TGCCCATCGGGGCATGAACATCAGCGACCAAGAGTTCGTCTCGGTCATCGATGACATCTTGAAGGCAATGAGTTCCCGCGGCGTCGAACAACTGGAGCAGGCCGAGGCACTCAAAATCCTCTGGGACATGAAGCCCGAAATCGTCGGCCAGTAAGCCCGCTCGACCTCTGGGGCACCCCGGCCTCAGAGGTCGTAGCGATACACGTTGGTTTCGCGAGCCACGAAACCAAGCCGCCGATACAGGCGGTTGGCGGCCTCACGAGACGGACGCGATGTGAGGTCAACCGTCTTGGCGCCCTTCGATTGAGCGACCGAGAGTGCGAACTGATTCAACGCCTCACCAACGCCGCGGCCACGAGCAGCATCGTCGACCACTACATCTTCGATCCACGCCCGCACACCGGTGGGAATACGAAACACCACAAGCGTGAGCGCGCCAAGCACTTCGTCGCCATCGCTGGCCACCAACACATCTGTGGAACCGGCAGCAACCATCTCGGCAAGCTCGGCCTCGTTCGGTGGCGGCGACGACTTCGAGAGTTGCGGGATGAGACGGGCAAATGCCTGCACAAGGCGAGGCGTCACTTCGGTAGCGATCTCGACGGTAACTGTCACGGCGGTGACCTTACCGGCCGACGCGACGGCGAAACGTCGTAACGGCGCAACCACAACTGGCCATCGACACCCCGTTCGCCCCTAACGTGCGCGCATGAATTCAGCCACGTTGTCCGGCCTCGCCCGCAAGCTCGGTTCGGTTCTTGAGCCGCTCACCGGTCAGGTGTACTTCTCGCCCGAATGTCACGCCAACTATGTGGCGCTCGGGTTCGACCCAAGTGCCGCGCAGGCCAACGGTGTGGCGCTTCCCGATGGCCCCGCGTATTTCACGAGCCGCGGCAGCGTGATGGGCCAAGTACCTGGCGAAGTCGTGGCCGCAGCATTCGCCGTGTTCAATCCCGAGGCCGTCATCCCCAGCGTCGCCCTGGGCTGGACCCGCACCGATGCGGCAACAATCTGCGCAGCTCGCGACTCCGGAGCCATTGCCCAGTTGGTGCGGCTACTCGGCGAGGCGCCAGCAGGCATCGAGAGGGTCAACGAGTTACTCGCCCGGGCCGTCGCCCCGTTGCGACCCGAGGGACGTCCGCTCTACGCCGGCTTACGTTCGTTGCCGATGCCCGACTCAGCCGTGGGCGCAATGTGGCGCATGGGCGACATGCTTCGTGAATACCGCGGCGACAGCCACACGGCTGCATGGATCAGCGCTGGCGTAAACGCCACCGAAATCGGCTTGCTCAGCGAGATGTACTGGGGCCTGCCGATGCGTTCATACAGCCGCACCCGCGCTTGGAGCAATGCCCAATTCGATGCCTCGGTCGAATCACTGAAGTCGCGCGGCCTCGTCACCGACGACGGTTTCACGCCCGCTGGCCGAGCATTGCGCGAGTCCATCGAGACCGCCACCGACGCGCAAATGCTAGGGGCCATCAGCGCCATCGGCGACGACATCGAAGAACTGTTCAGCATCGTCGAGCCATGGGGCGCCACCGTGCGTGCCGGCTTCGGATACCTCAGCTCAGGTCCTCATGATCTGGCCGATCAAGCGTCTCGTCTGTCTTCGCCTCGCGCCACCGAATCGGCCTAAGGTCAGACCATGATCCTGCAGACGCTCGAGAACGTAACCACAACTCACGTTGCCGACCGCACCGGTTGGACCGCCAAAGCCGAAGGCATGTGCCGCGGCGAGATCTGCGTCCCGGCGCCGGGCGCGCTGCGCGACAACGGCACTGTCGATATCAACGTGATGGCCAACCGCCTTGGTATGCCACTCGTGCACGATGACAACACAGGCGTGTGGGCACTCGGCCCAGCCACAGCCACCGGCCGAGCGCTCAGCACCGCCGCTGCAGCCGACCCTGAGTTCATCGATCGCAGTGGTCACCCATTCCGACTCAGTTCGCTACGCGGCCGAAAAGTGTTGTTGGTCGCATGGAGTAGTTATTGAGGCTGTCGCACCAGCCTGCCCGGGTGGCAGGCACTTCACCTCGAACTCGAATCACTTGGCGTCACCGTGGTCACCGTTGCCATGGATGTCAATCCTGAGCATGCGCATCCGTTTATCGATGCCGCGGCACCAACGCATCCAAGCCTGATCGACACCTCGCACGCCACCGGTGACCTCTTCGGTTTCGTCAACATTCCAATGGCTGTCTGGATCGACGAAGACGGCAACCTCGTTCGTCCCGCCGAAGCGGCTTCTATCGAGCGCAGCCCAATGCGCGACATGGACATCCCCGATGGCCTACCCGAGCGACTCGACCGAGCATTTCGCGAAATCAAAAAGTTCCCAGAGGTAGCCAACGAATATCGCGCCGCGATCGTCGATTGGGCGCACAACGGAGCTGCGAGCAAGTTCGCCCTCTCGCCCGACGAGGTGGTGCAACGCAGCCAACCCCGCCCCGATACGCACGCCCGAGCCGCAGCCTGCTTCGAGATGGGGCAACACCTGCTGCGCACCGTTGGTCACGATGCCGCGGTTCCGTATTGGCGCGAGGCCCACGCCTTGTTCCCCGAGAACTGGACCTACAAGCGCCAAGCCTGGACCCTCATCACCACACCGGCCGACGCCACCGAAAACGACCTGATGCAGGGCCCCAACGACGTGTACGAAGGCAACTGGCTCGACGACGTCATCGCCGGTGGCGGCGGCGAGTCCTACTCCGTCGTTCCACAACTCTGACGAAACCTTGAAACGCGTCATCCGGTTGGGTAGATAGGCTCACCAACCAATGGAGCACGTCCGCTGGCTCAGCCAACCCACACTTCGTAACCCGGTTGTCATTGCCGCGTTCACGGGATGGAACGACGCTGGCGATGCCGCGTCTGGTGGTGTGCGTCAACTCATCGAGGAGTGGCAAGCTATCCCGTTGGCCGAGATCGATCCTGAGGAGTTCACCGACTTCGCCAGCATCCGCCCACACGTACGTTTGTCGACCAACCTCACCCGCAGCATTGTGTGGCCCACCGTTGGCATTTGGCATGCCTCGACCCCCGGCACCGATGTGATTTTGGTGCTCGGGCCCGAGCCCGCAATGCGCTGGCGCACCTTCAGCGAGCAAGTCATCGGCGTTGCGCAACACTTCAAGGCCAGCATGGTGATGACCCTTGGGGCGCTACTTGCCGATGTCCCGCACTCACGTGCTGTTCAACTCATCGGCACCGCCAACGAACAGTTGATGATCGATCGCTTCGAGCTACAGCGCTCGCGCTACGAAGGTCCAACCGGCATCGTTGGCGTGCTGCACGATTCGTGCGCAAAAGTCGATCTGCCATCGGCGTCACTGTGGGCAGCCGTTCCTGCGTATGCCTCGCAGGTGCCATCGCCAAAGGCCACTATGGCATTGCTCGAGCGGCTCGGCACCATCATCGGCACAACCATGCCAACCAGTCGTCTCGCCAGTCAGGTCCACGACTACGAAATGCGCGTCAACGCACTCGTAGCCGAAGATTCCGATCTTGGCGGTTACGTACGCCGGCTTGAAAGCATGTCTGATGCAGGCATCGAAGATTTCAGTCTCGAAGACGACGACGACCTCGACGACGATGAAGAAGACGACGACATCGTTGGTGGCGAGCTCGACGCCGATCTACCCGAGCATGTCGATGCAGGCGCGCTGATGGACGAAGTCGAGCGCTTCCTACGCGATCAGGGCAAGTAACTCACCCAGCACGTAGCTCCGACAGCAAACTCTCGAGACGCGAAAGCCCAACCTCAAGTGCCTGAGTCAAACGCTTGCGATCGCCAGTTGCCATCAGGTCGACCATCAAGCCAGTGAACATTGCTTTGAGCAACGACGACTCGGTCACTGCTTGCACCGGCGACAGACCCTCGTCGATGAGACGCTGCTCGATCGAGGTTCGCCACACACCGATCTGATCAGCGCGCACATCGCCCGCCAGGCCGGTATGGGTGGCCTCAAGCGTTGCCGCCTCGAGACCAAGCCGCGACAGCGCCAGGTTTGCAGGCGACGCGTTGAGCCATTTCCACCAACGCCGCAACAAGTTGGCCTGGCTGATCTTTGGGTTGCGCTTGAGCCAACCATTGCTCACCTCGACCTGAATCTCGATGGCTTGTGTAAGCGCGGCCACGAGCAGTTCTTGCTTCGATCCGAAATGATGCACCAAGCGATTTGGGCTGGTGTCGAGAGCGGCCGCCATTGGTCGCAACGACATGTCGCCGAGACCATGTTCGGCCAGATACGCAACCACCCGATCGAGCAGCTCGCGCTTCATTGCCACATCAGGAGTACGCGCCACGAGCGCTCACCCTACGCGAACGTTGCTTGACCAGTACGAGTCCGCGCCAGCACGTCCTCGTCGAGTTCAATGCCGAGACCTGGGCGATCAGACAGGGTGATCCAACCGTCGCCGTCTGCTTCGATGGTTTCGCTGAGGATGAAGTCGCGACGGGCCGTTGTCCATTCGGGCGGGTCGAACGGAAACTCGATAAACGGTGCACCAACAGTGCCCGCCGTGAGATGCAAGTTGGCCATCACCCCGATGCCATTACCCCACGTGTGCGGAGTGAAGATCTTGCCTTGCTCGTGTACTTCGTATGCCAAGTGACGCAGCCCCGAAATACCCATTGAGCACACACAATCGGGCTGGAAGACATCGAAGCAACCGCGTGTTAGTAGCTCGCGAAACTCATACGACTCGCGGGTGAGCTCGCCACCGGCAATACGGATGTTGACGCGCTCACGAAGTTCGCTCATGCCGTCATAGTCGCCGCGATGCAGCGGCTCCTCCATCCAGAACACCGACTCGGCTTCGAGCCGCTGCGCGACAACCGTGGCATGGTCTACGTCCCAAGGGCGCTGCGTATCCCACGCCATTCGCCAACCCTGATTGCAGTCGACCATCAACTCAAGCTGTTCACCCACGGCGTCGCGAACGGCGCTGATGACAGCAAGGTCCTCATCAAGACTTGGCCGTCCAAAGCGAACCTTCAGCGCAGGGAATCCCAATGCGATTGCCTGACGCGCCACCTGCACCATCTCGGGCACCGAGCGATGCACGCCACTGGACGCATAGGCACGAATGCGATTACTCGTGCCGCCGACCATTTTCCAGATCGGCTCATCGCGAATCTTGCCCGCAAGATCCCACATGGCTACGTCCATCGGCCACGGACGGCCAGCATGAAACTCGACGTTCGAGAGCACCGCAGCATGGCGATCGAGATCAAGCGGGTCTTGTCCGATGAAGTAACGCTGATAATCGTCGAAGCCGTACATCGCATCGCCCGAGCCGATTCCGCAATTGCCCTCATCGTCGAACACCCGCACGATGGTCGCCGGAAACTTGGTGCGTGGCTGGGTGTCCCACGATGCAGGAAACACCGGGTCGAGTGGCAGCTGATGATGCGTGATCTCAACTCGCGAAATAGTGCTCATGTTTCCTTCGTTCGTCCTAACGTTCGAGTATCGGAATGTACCGCGGCGGCGTCAGCGAGTGGGGCGAGGGCGCGCTGGTAATCGGCAAGGTCGAGGGGCACGAAGCCCTCGATCAAGAGCAGCGAACGTGCCCGAGCGAGCGACGGGTTACTCATTGCTGCGCTGAACGCCGAACGCCACGCAGCCACCACCGCATCGTCGGCTTCACCGCCCACAATGAGCGGGAGGCATGGCACGACCGGCCCGCGCTGAACAACAACGAGCCCGTCGAGGCGATCGGGGTCGAGGTGCTGCTGGTATGCCCAAGTCAGTGCGTCAATCGACGCAAGGTCGGCCGAGCCGCCACGCACCGCGTCGATGCTGCCAACGTGCGAACCAGTGAGCACAACCTCGCCCGGCCACTGACCCAGAGCGATGCCGAACGCTGCGTGCAGGCTGACGTACCCCGACAAGCTGTCGGTTGAGTTGATCGCAGCTCGGTCAGTAGACGCATTCGGCACGTGCGCTACACGCGCCACGATCACGCTGCGATACGAATGGCTCGCGGCTCCGTCAAGCAGATGCTTAAACGCGCCCAACACGCGCACCGTGTTGTGCAGATCTGTGATCAACGGCCAGCCACACGCCTGGCTGAATGCGAGGTGGGGATGCCGCCATCCCTCATGTGAGTCGAGAGTCCAATCAAGCGCTAGCGGGGTATCGCTATAGCGCACGCCTACCGATGAAGCAATCGTTGAGTACAACTCGTCCCACGCGTAACGTAACCCCGCGACGGGATACATCGGTAGCGCTGCGAACGACGAAGTCACGCATCGATCGTGGCAGAAATCGGATGCACCGGATAAACAAAAGGTCGGAAAAAGTAACGGCGGGCGATGTTGCCGTAGCCCCGGTACAGGCCGGCTGTGCCAGCGACGGTCGTGTCAGCACCGAGTTGCTGGGCAAGCGCTGGCAACCGAAACCACGACACTGCGGGCGCCTCGTGGTGCGCGTAGTGCAGGTTGTTGTTGAGAAAGATGAGGCTGAAAAACCAACCGCTGTGCACCATTGCGGTGCGAGGTCCATGCTCAACCGCAAGATGTTCGGCGAACGAGCGCAACGATGTGAGCGAAGACCCACCGAACACGAAACCGAGTGCGTAGGCCCACAGCGGCATCGATACAGCCCGCAGTACAACAACAAGTGCGGCGACCCCAACGAGGTGCAGCAGCCATGCCCGACGAACGATCGAGCGCGTTCGCATCTCGCGCAAGTCGCCGAGAATCGAACGCACCACCGAGAGCACCACACCTACAGTGAGCCGACCGGCCAAGGTCTGGTTCACGAACAGCAGCCTGCGATACGCGCCGCTTGAGCGCTGCCACGCTTCGGCCGAGACGTATTTACTTTCGGGGTCGCTCACCGGATCAGTGAGCACGGCACGGTGATGTTCAAGATGGGTGTCGCGGTATCGATCAAGTGGCAACACCATTCCGAGCGGCGCGGCGACAAGCAACCAGTTCAGCCACCGCACCTGCGTGGGGTGACCGTGAATCACCTCATGCTGAAGCGACATATACAAACCGCCGAGCACAGCCAGCGCAGCAACCACGATCACCGTCGGCAGATGCTGATTCGCAAGGACCATTGCAATGAACGAAACCCAAAAGGCAACGGCAACAAGAATCGTTGGCCAGTCAGTTTTCGTTTGCCCCGATGTCGCTGCGAGATGCACTTCCGCAGGTTTAGCGAAACATTTTCCGAAGGGTCGGTTCGACGGCGAGGCATATGCGCACATTCACACCGTTTGTGGTGGGACTAACTTCATATTGTTGCGGTAACACACCATCTGAGGTGTTTACACTTCAGCTATGGCCGATCGTAAGGACATTCTGAGCACATTTCAGGAGCGCCTTGAGAAGGTGATTCACGACTCAAAGCAGAACCGCAGCCAATTCGCCGAAGCAGTTGGACTTGATCGGTCGACCCTGTCGCAACTGCTTTCACCAACGAACCGGCGGCTGCCGAGAATCGAAACGGTGGCTGCGATCGCCGAGACTCAACAGGTCTCGATCGACTGGCTGATCGGCCTCAGCAATACCGGCCCGATGCAAGCCGAGATGATGAATGAGCAGATGTCGTTCGAGGGCGACGCGTTGGCGCACAACGACGAGCGACTCATTGCTTGGCTGCGCGAAGCCATCGGCTACAAGATTCGTTACGTGCCGTCCACCCTGCCCGACCTACTCAAGACCGAGGCAGTCATTCGCTTTGAGATGGGCGACCACGTAGCAAGCAGACCCGAACAAAAGATCGAGACAGCGGCTGCGCGTCTGGCTTGGACCCGCGCGCCCGAGACCGACCTCGAGTGCTGCAACTCGCTGCAACAGATCGAAACGTTCGCGCGAGGCGGCGGCATCTGGCGCGACCTTGAGCTGAGCAGCAGACTCGCTCAACTGGATCACATGATCGACCTGTGCACCGAGCTGTATCCAACGCTGCGCTGGTTTCTCTTCGATGGCCGCCAACGCTTTGCGGCGCCGGTCACGATCTTTGGGCCATTACGCGCCGCGCTCTACATCGGCCAGATGTATTTGGTGCTCACCTCGGCTGAACACGTGCGCACTCTGACGCGGCAGTTCGACGACCTCATCAAGGGAGCCGTTGTGCAGCCACCCGACGTACCCGCGTTCTTGAAGGAGCAACGGATCATCGCGCAGCGGCTTCGTCGCTAATCGACCAACGCTGCAAACCGCGAGTGATTCAACACACGCTCGATCAACCGTTGCCCCAACGCGCTGCCTGCGATTCCCATCGCTGCACACACCACGACAACTGGCTCAAGTGGCGCACGCAATCGATGGGCACCGTAAAAGACGGCCGCTGTGGCGAACACACTGATGGCCGGAGTAATCAAGATCCAGCCGCATCTCCGACGGTTACGCCACCAACCCACCACGGCGAGCGGCGCGAGAAGCCACCAACTGAAGATTCCGCTCCACGACTGCATCCTGCCTCGCTGGTCGGCCATGTCGATCAAGACGAGATCATCAAGTCCGTAGAGATCGACGGTGCGCAACAAGCGGGCTGCGACAACAAGCGGCAAACGACGCACATGTTCACGCATGTAGCGCACAGCGATTTGGTGTTCCCGACGCGACAGCTGTGAAGCATCTTCACCGGGTTGGATGACGACATCGTTCAGGCAATCCGTGAGCCATCCACCCATTTTTGGACCACCGTACGTGGCATCGCAGTTTGACCCGAGAATGGTGATGCCTTCGTTGACGCTCAACAACACCGGGGCATCGAATCGGGTGGTGTTATAGATCATCCATGGAGCAATCACTGCGCCAACAACCACGAGCATGACCACTGCGCGCTTGAGCCACTCGAGACGCGCCTGCGCTCTGAACCCGATCAAAGCGAGCAATGGAGCGAGCAGGATTAGCTCGCTGCGGGTGAGTGCCGCGAGTGCCACCACGCCGCCGGTCATGATCGCCGATAGATGGTCGAAGCGCTGCTTGAAGCGCCAGGCGCACAAGAGCGCAACCACCACGAAGAAGACAACCGCAGACTCAGACATCACGAGCGAATCGTTGATCCACAGGTTTGGGTACACGGCGGCGACGAACGCTGCGATGACCGCCACTCGCCTTCCGCCGAGCCGCAGACCCAACAACGCAATCAGAGGAATCACCGCGATACCCAGCAAGGTGCTCGTAGCGCGCTGCCAAGACACAAGGTGCCCAAGCAGACTCGCAGGAGTCATCAGCAACGAAGCCAGCGGAGGATGTTCGGCGCCAGGTCCGTTGGTGAACACCAAACGGAACCATTCGCCTTGAGCGTTCGGCTGCGCTTGATAGCTGTAATAGACCGAATCGTTGAAGACCAAGCCCAGATTCCACCGGCTGATCAACATCGCAATGCGCCAGATGGCGCCGATAACCGTGGCCACAACGATCGCCCGACGGGTCAAACGATCGAGCCCCGCCGCATGATCATCTGGGGCCAGCGGAATCAGGGCTTCAGGCACACGGCCAATCCAATCGCGGCCGCCATTTCGCCCGTCATGCGTGAGCGCACGTTGACCGTGCGCTCACGCGTGGCGGGGGAATCACGCTGCTGGCGGATGAAGTAATTGACGGTACGTCTGTGCCAACTTTGAAGGAGTAACATTCACCGGTCAGCGCGTCGCACTCGGGGGCACATCATGAGCGAAATTCAAAGCGAGGCGCCGAGTGGCGGGTCACGGCGCAAGGGCCGATCCACTGCCGAGAGAAGTCGCCTTCCCGTGCAACGTCCGCTGGCCCAGCCGCGCATGCCGTACAAGCCAACCGACGTGGTGTCGGCCGACGAACTCGAGATGATTCACGACGCGTCGATGCAGATTCTCGAAGAGATCGGCATGGACTTTCTCGATGCCGATGCTCGTCAACTGTTGGCCGACGCTGGTGCCCGCATTGAGCCCGGCAGCGCTCGAGTTCGGTTCGACCGCGAGATGGTGCTCGAAAAGATCAAGACCGCACCGTCGTCGTTCACCTTCCACAGCCGCAACCCCGCAAACAACCTCATCATCGGCGGCGACTACATGGCGTTCGGCTCGGTGGCCAGCGCACCAAACGCATTCGACATGGACAAGGGCCGACGCACCGGCAATCACGCCGACTACAAAAACCTCATCCGTCTCGCGCAGATGCTCAACAGCGTTCACTTCTTGGCCGGCTATCCGGTAGAGCCCATCGATCTGCATGCATCGATCCGCCACCTGGATGCCACATTCGATGCGCTTACGTTGAGTGACAAGCCACTGCACGCGTACAGCCTGGGGCGCCAGCGCAACCGCGACTGCCTTGAGATGGTGCGCATCGCTCGCCAAGTCGACGACGAAACGCTCGACCGTGAGCCCTCGATCTTCACCGTCATCAACACCAGTTCACCGTTGCGCCTCGACATCCCGATGCTGCAGGGCATCATGGAATTTTCCTCGCGCAACCAGATCGTGGTGCTCACCCCATTCACGTTGGCTGGAGCGATGGCACCGGTCACCTTGGCCGGCGCACTGGCGTTGCAAAATGCCGAAGCGCTCGCAGGCATTGCGTTCACACAGATCGTGCGCCCCGGATCACCTGCGGTGTACGGCGGCTTCACCTCAAACGTAGATATGCAGTCGGGTGCCCCCGCGTTCGGCACCCCCGAATACATGCGCACAGCGATGGTCGGCGGCCAACTCGCTCGCCGCTACAACCTGCCGTACCGCAGCTCAAATGTGTGCGCCGCAAACGCAGTAGATGCACAGGCCGCATACGAGTCGGTGTTCTCGCTGTGGGGCGCAACCATGGGTGGCGTCAACATGCTGATGCACGGCGCCGGTTGGATGGAAGGCGGTCTGCACGCCGGCTACGAAAAGATGATCATCGACGCCGACCTGCTGCACATGGTGTCGGCATTCCTTGAACCACCAGTGGTCGACGAAGCGTCGCTCGGGCTCGAGGCCATTCGCGATGTGGGTCCCGGCGGCCACTTCTTCGGAACGCAGCACACACAAGACCGCTTCCGTACGGCCTTCCATAAGCCAATGATCTCGGACTGGCGCAACTACGAATCGTGGGAAGAAGCTGGCAGCCCCAAGGCTCCCGATCGCGCCAACCAGATCTGGAAAGAGATGCTTGCCGCGTACGAGCCGCCGCCAATTGACGTGTCGGTGCGCGAAGAACTGCAAGCATTCGTCGACCGTCGTCATTCCGAAGGTGGAGTCCCTACCGACTTCTAGGCCGAGTCACCGGCCGCAGGTAATACGCAGTAGCTCATTTCGAAAGGATTCTCAGTGAAGTCTTCAGCCCAGGTCGTCGTGATCGGCGGCGGTGTCGTCGGTGCCAGCGTTCTCTACCATCTCACCAAGGCCGGCTGGACCGACGTGGTTCTACTCGAGCGCAAAGAACTCACCGCTGGATCCACGTGGCACGCTGCTGGTGGCATGCACACGCTCAACGGCGACCCAAACGTGTCGAAGCTGCAGCAGTACACCATCGAGTTGTACGAAACCATCGAGCGTGAGTCTGGTCAGAACTGCAGCATCCACCTTCCTGGCGGTCTGATGTTGGCCGACACCGAAGTGCGAATGGACTTCTTGCGCATGGCTCAGTCACGCGGCCGCTACCTCGGCATGGACCTCGAACTGATCACACCGTCTGAGGCCAAAACACTCTTCCCATTGCTCGAGGAGAAGTACTTCATTGGCGCGCTCTACGACCCCGTTGAGGGTCACGTCGATCCATCGGGCGTCACCCACGCCTATGCCATCTGCGCCCGCAACGCTGGCGCCGAGATCTATCGCAACACGTGGGTGAACGCACTGACCCAGCGCTCCGACGGCACGTGGGATGTTCACACCGATGTCGGCCAATCAATCCACGCAGAACACATCGTGAACGCTGGCGGATTGTGGGCGCGCGAGGTCGGCCGCATGGTCGGCATCGAACTGCCGGTGCTCGCTATGGAGCACATGTATCTGGTCACCGAAGACATGCCCGAGGTTGCTGCGCACGTTGCTTCTACGGGCAAGGAAATGCCGATGGCGCTCGACTTTGCGGGCGAGATCTACATCCGCCAAGAGCAAGGCGGCATGTTGCTCGGCACGTACGAGCAGGCCTGTGTGCCGTGGTCGCCAAAGGAGACTCCGTGGGACTTCGCGCAGCGACTGCTTGACCCCGATCTCGATCGCATCGCGCCAGAACTTGAGGTTGCGTTCAAGCACTACCCAGCGATGGCAACTGCCGGTATCAAGCGAGTCATCAACGGGCCGTTCACGTTCTCGCCCGATGGCAACCCACTCGTGGGCCCAATCCGCGGCATTCGCAACTGCTGGGTTGCATGCGCAGTGATGGCCGGACTGTCACAGGGTGGCGGTGTGGGTCTTGCCCTCGCGAACTGGATGACACAGGGCGATAGCGGCCTCGACATCTGGGGAATGGACGTCGCCCGCTACGGCGATTACGCAACGCTGCCCTATACCAACGCGAAGGTGCGCGAGAACTATGCCCGCCGTTTCCGCATCACCTTCCCCAACGAAGAACTTGCTGCCGGTCGACCACTGCACACCACGCCTATCTACGACCGGCTCACCGATGCCAACGCTGTGTGGGGCGCGTCGTTCGGGCTCGAGCATGCACTGTGGTTCCAAGAGCCAGGCAAAGAGCCAAAGGAAGACGTCACGTTCCGGCGCAGCAACGCATGGAATCAGGTGGCCGCCGAGTGCACCGCTGTTCGCGAGCGAGTGGGTCTCACCGAGATCTCAAACTTCGCGAAGTATCGGGTGAAGGGTTCCGGCGCAGGGGCATGGCTCTCGAGCCTGCTCACCAACCGCATGCCCAACGTCGGCCGCATCGTGCTCACGGCAATGCTCAATCCCGATGGTCGCATCGTCGGCGAGTTCACTGTTGCCCGACTCGGCGAAGAAGAGTTCTACCTATTCGGTTCGCAATCTGCCGAAGTGCATCACAGCCGCTGGTTCATCGATCATCTGCCAACCGATGGCAGCGTCACCTTCGAAGTACTCGGTCTCGGCCTTGTGGGCTTGTCGCTCGCTGGCCCACATGCCCGCGACGTTCTCGCCAAGATCACCGACTTCGACCTGTCGACAGCATCGTTCAAGTTCATGGACTTCAAGCACCTAGACCTCGGCATGATTCCTGCCAAGGTTGGCCGGCTCACCTACTCGGGCGACCTCGGTTACGAGCTGTGGGTTGCACCCGAGTATCAGCGAGCGCTGTTCGATCAACTCATGGCAGCAGGCGAAGAGTTCGGCATTCGTCTCTTCGGATTCCGCGCGCTGATGTCGCTGCGCATCGAGAAGAACTTCGGTACCTGGTTCCGCGAGTACCGACCCATCTATACGCCACTCGAAGCCGGCATCTCGTCGTACATCAAGCTCGATCATGAGTTCATTGGTCGCTCTGCGCACGAAACCGAACTGGCTACGGGTCCGGCGCGCCGTCTCGTGACGCTGCTGGTCGAACCCGATCCAAATGACCCTGCCGACGTAATCGGCGACGAGCCGATCTGGCACGATGGCGCAGTGGTTGGTTGGGTCACATCGGGCGGCTACGCCCACTACAGCAAGGCGTCGCTGGCGCTTGGCTATGTGCCCACTCACTTGGCCTCCGCCGATGCGGGCGAGTTCGAAATCGAAATCATTGGCCGGCGCCGTCCTGCTCGAATGCAGTTGTCGCCAATCTTCGACCCGGCCGGTTCGAGGATGCGTCAATGAGCAATCGACGCATCGTGGTCGATGGCCAGCCCGTCACGTATAGCGACGGTGACTCGGTCGCTACTGCGATTCTGCGCGGCGGCGAGCATCCAAAGTACGGCGGCACGCTGTGCCTCGGCGGCGACTGCCCCAACTGTTCGGCCGATGTCGACGGCGTGCCATACGTACGCACCTGCCAGACGCCAGCGACGCCAGGCCTTGTTGTGCGTCGCCATCCGTCCACCGGCAATCCATCGTTCCCCAACGTGGTGCAGGCCGACATCACCAAGACCCCCCTTAGCGATGCTGTCGGGGTGACCCGCACCGAGGTCGATGTTGTTGTCATCGGCGCTGGAGCAAGCGGCACGGCCGCAGCCGCCGAGGCTCGCAGCACCGGCCACGGCGTGTTGGTGCTCGACGCACGCGACGGCAACGAAGTCGTTGCCATCTATGGCGGCCCCACCGTGATCGTGCGCCAGCCCACCGGCATGGCTCACATCCACGCCCATCAAGTGATCGTCGCTACCGGCGCAGCCGAGCTTCAGCCAGTGTGCCCCGGTAACAACTTGCGCGGCATCATTACTGCGCGCGCCGCCGAGCAATTGCACGCATCAGGCGTCTCGCTGCCCGATGCAGTCGCGGTCGGATACTTGCCCGCCGATGTTCCATGCATTGCCGTGGCCGGACAGATCGTTCGAATCGAAGGCAACGAACACGGTTCCGTCACCGCCGTGGTCACGGTTGACACCGATGGCACCCAGACCACTACGGCATGCAGCACTCTCATCGTCGGCCTCGGGTTTGCCCCACGAGATCTGTTGGCACGCATGTCGTTCGGCCTTCCTGTCACCGTGGTCGGACCTGCTGCCGAAAAATTCGCATTGCCACCGTGTCCTACAGCAGGCACCGTGTGTCCGTGCTCTGGTGTCGAGGTCGAAGACCTCGAGGGCGTATGGGCCCGCGGATTCCACGAACTCGAATTGGTGAAGCGGGCCAGCCTGTGTGGCACCGGCACGTGTCAGGGTTCGGTGTGCGGTCCACATTTGCAGGCGTTCGTGGCCGAACGCTCTGGATCCACTCCCGAACTCTTCACCGCTCGCCCCGCATCGCGTCAGATCACGTTGGCCGAAGCAGCAGCCGACACCTTCACCGATGTTTTTCGCTACTCACCCCTGCACGACGAACACCTTGCGCTGGGTGCACAGATGGATCGCTTCGGCGGATGGTGGAGGCCGTGGAACTACGGCGACCACACGGTCGAGTATTGGGCCGTTCGCGAAGCGGTGTCACTGGGCGACGTGAGCACGCTAGGCAAGCTTGTGGTCACTGGCCCCGATGCTGTTGAGTTCCTTGAGCGGCTCTACCCGACCACGGTGGCCGACATTAAGCCCGGCCGTTCGCGCTATGTATTGCTGCTCAACGAGCGCGGCCACCTCATCGACGACGGCATGATCTGTCGCGAAACAGAAACTCGCTTCGTGCTCACCTTTACGTCAGGCGGTGCAGCAAACGCCGAGATGTGGTTACGCGACTGGGCCGAGACCTGGGCGATGCACGTGCACATCCTCGACCGCACGATGTCGCTCGCAGCCATCAACGTCACCGGGCCACTGGCGGACGAACTGCTGCAACGTGTCGGCCTCGCCGAACCACCAAAGTTCTTGCAGCATCGCCACACCGAAGTCGCCGGCATCGCTTGCCATGTCATGCGGCTCAGCTTCACCGGCGAGGCCTCGTTCGAACTGCACCACGCCGCCGACCAGTCCGTCGAACTGTGGCGAGCACTGATGGCCGCTGGTCGCGACCTCGGCATCAAACCCCACGGACTGCAGGCGCTCTTTGGGCTGCGACTCGAAAAGGGCCACGTGATCGTGGGTATGGATACCGAGCTCGACTCCACGCCACGGCGCCTCGATATGGACTGGGCCGTGAAAATGGACAAGCCATTCTTCTTGGGCCAAAGCGCACTCGCTCGCACCGCCACGCTGCCCGACCACCGTCGCTTGTTCGGATTCACGATGCCCGGTGCGGCGCCTATCGAAGGCAGCCCCATTTGGTCTGCGGGCAACATCGTTGGCCATGTTGCCTCAAGCTTCAACTCGCCGCTCATGGGTCACGCTGTAATGCTCGGCTGGCTCAAACACACGCCGTTCCCCGAGCAGGTGCAGATCGACGGACGCACCGCGTCGATCACCGATCTGCCGTTCTACGATTCGGAGGGCCGCCGTGCTCGCGCTTAACACCTTGCGCGGCATTCGTGTCGTCGCCGCACCCCACGTTCTTGATGCGACATTGTGGCCGACGCATGTCGCCGCGTTACGCATCGCACCCGACGACATCTTTGCCATTGAGGCAACCGAAGCCGACGCCGCCGGTGTTGCCGCCGCCGACCCGCACTCGATCATTGTCGACGAACATGGTTTTGTTGGCTGCTGGCTCGACCATCAACAACTCGAGCACATCACGCGACACATCGAGTGGCATGCGCCGCTGCACCGACCCGCGCTGGTCCAGGGTTACGTGGCCGGCGTACCCGCCAAGATTTGGCTCACCAACGAACGATCCCTGTTGCTGTGCGCGGGCCCGTATGCAGCCGACCTGATGGAGCGTGTGGCATGAATGAGTTCGTCGAAACACTGCTCGAAATGAAGTGGCACGAACCCAAGAGTTCGTACGACGTGGTCATTATCGGCGGTGGCGGCCATGGTCTCGCCACGGCCTATTACCTCGCCACCCAACACGGCATCACCAACGTGGCGGTCATCGAGGCCAACTACATCGGGTCGGGCAACTCGGGCCGCAATACCACCATCATCAGGGCTAACTACGGCATCCCCGAATCGGTGCGGTTCTACCAGCACAGCCTCGAGCTGTATGCGGGCCTCGAAGACGAAACCGGCTGTTGGATCATGCACGCCACCAAGGGCTTGCTGTGGATTGCGCACACCGAGACCGGCATGCGCGCCGAGCGAGCACGAGCGATGATCAACACGGCGTGCGGCGCCGAGACCCATGTGGTGGGCCCACAAGAGATCAAGCAGATCTGTCCGCAGATAGACCTCACTGGCAACGGTCGCTATCCCGTGCTTGGTGCTTCGTATCACGTGGGTGCGGCCACAGCCCGCCACGACCGCGTGGTCTGGGCCTACGCGCAAGGAGCCATGCAGCGCGGCGTCACCGTGTTGCAGCACACCAAGGTCACCGGCCTCATCCGCGCCGGCGAGCGTGTTGTCGGCGTCGAAACTGACCGCGGCCCGATTTGGGCAGGCATCGTGATGAGCGCCGTGGGCGGCAACGTCACCAAGATTGCAGCGCACGCCGATGTGCGGCTGCCGGTTCGCACACATGCATTACAAGCGTTCGTCACCAACGCCTACGCACCCGGGTTTTCCGGCATCATCAGCGACTCCGAGTTGTCGTGTTACGTGTCGCAAACACCGCGTGGCCAAATGCTCATCGGGGCCGAGTTCGAACCGCAGCCCTCGTACTCGATGCAATCCACCTTCAACTCGCTCGCGAGTTGCGCCAAGAAGATCACCAACTGTTTGCCGTTCCTTCGCGACCTACGCGTGCTGCGTCAATGGACCGGCATCTGCGATGTGTCGGCCGACTTCTCACCCATCATGGGCTTCACCGGCGTTGACGGCTTCGTCATCTCAACCGGTTGGGGCACGTGGGGCTTCAAAGGCATCCCTGCCGGAGGCGAACAAATGGCGCAACTCATTGCCACGGGCAGGACCCCCGACCTCATTGCGCCATTCGCGCTCGACCGCTTTGCGCGCGACCACGCCATGGCCGATCTCGGATCGGCAGGTACACGCTGATGTTGTGGCTCTCGTGTCCGAACTGCGGCAGTCGCCCCATCGAAGAGTTCGGCTTCGGCGGCGAACTTCCTACGGTGCCCGATCGCATCACCGATCCAAATGAGCGCGACATCGATTACGTGTGGATGTTCGACAATCTTGAAGGCATCAGCATCGGTCCCTGCTGGACGAAAGCGCACCATGAGCGGCGAAGGGGCTGGCCCGAGGCGGCGGTTCTACAACGCTCTCGCCGGCCGCTTCGTGATCCGGTTTCACCTCGCGCTCATCTTGG
>CAMASN010000053.1 GCA_945861025.1 Ferrithrix thermotolerans DSM 19514 | reverse complement strand
ATCGAGAGCATCAAAGACGGCGCCGAAGTCGTCGGCTCACGTACACGCGTCAAGGTCGTCAAGAACAAGGTTGCACCGCCGTTCCGTCAGGCCGAGTTCGACATCATGTACGGCAAGGGCATCAGTCGCGAGGGCTCGCTGCTCGATCTTGGCGTCGAGATGTCCATCATCAAAAAGGCGGGCGCATGGTTCACCTACGAAGGTGAGCAGCTTGGCCAGGGCCGCGAGAACGCGAAGAACTACCTGCAGGCCAACCCGCAGCTCATGGTCGAGATTTCCGAGAAGGTACGTGGCCAAGCAGGCCTCGACGGCGACGTCGATACCTTCGGCGCAAAAGACGACGAACCAATCTCACTCGAGTCATAAGCCGTGTGGCGGGGGTGCCGACTCCGGTCCGCCCCCGCCACACGCAGCTCGCGTGTCCAATCGAGTGTGCTCCCCACTACCTTGGCGTGGTCGCCTGACAGACACGCGGCACTAATAGGAGTACACCATGAGCACCGTTCGCGCATTTACCGTCGGCAAGTCTGAGTCGGGCTGGACCCGCACCGTCACGCAACTCTCGAACGATCAACTTGGCGACGGCGACGTGTTGATCCGGGTTGAGTATTCGGGCATCAACTTCAAAGACGGCCTTGTCGGATCCGAAACAGGTCGGGTGGCGCGCATCGACCCCATCATCCCTGGCATCGATCTGGCCGGCGTGGTGGTCGAGAGCAACGACCCAGCCATCGCAGTCGGCTCGTCGGTGCTGGCCCACGGTTACGACATCGGTGTTGCTCACCACGGCGGCTACGCCCAGTTCGCGCGCATCCCCTCGGCGTGGATTGTGCCGATGCCAGCGGGCCTCGACTCCCGCACAGCAATGATGGTCGGCACGGCTGGGTACACGGCGGCGCTGTCGGTAGATGCCCTCGAGCGCGCCGGGCTTGTGGCCGGAGCCGGGCCAGTGTTGGTCACCGGCGCAACCGGCGGCGTTGGCTCGATGGCCGTTGGCATGCTCGCTGCTCGTGGTCACGAAGTTGTTGCCAGCACCGGCAAGATCGATCAAGCCGATTGGCTGCGCTCGCTGGGCGCGAGCGAAGTAATCGACCGCGCCGAGACCTCGGCCGAGTCCACCCGTCCGCTCGAGCGCGAGCGTTGGGCCGGCTCGGTCGACTGCGTCGGCGGTTCTACCTTGGCCTATGTGTTGCGCACCTTGCGCTACGGCGCCTCCGTCGCGGCCAGTGGTCTCACCGGCGGCACCGATCTGGGTACATCGGTGCATCCGTTTATCTTGCGCGGCGTGAACCTGCTCGGCATCGACAGCGTGCAGACACCGTTGGCACCACGCACTGCCATGTGGCAGCGCATCGCCACAGATCTTCGTCCAACGTGGCTCGACACCGAGGTTGCTCAGGTGATTGGCCTCGACCAACTGCCGGTCGAACTCGACCGCATTCTGGTGGGCGCCATGCGCGGCCGAGTGTTGGTCGACCCGCAACTCTGAGCCACAGAGGCCTACAGGTGATAGGTCTCGGTATTGCCATCTACTCCGATGGCCTGTCCCGAGATCATCGCCGATGCGGGCGATGCCAGGAACAGGCACATCGCGGCCACATCTGAAGGCTCAACGAACCGCTTCAGCGACTGCCCAGACACGTATTCGTTTTCGACTACCGATGCAGGTACACCGCGGAGTTCGGCCTCGGCTGCAATCACGCCGTCCATGCGCTCGCCGCGAACCGATCCGGGGCAAATGGCGTTGCATCGAACTCCGGCTGGTCCGAGCTCAATGGCGAGCGACTTTGTGAGGCCAATGACGGCCCACTTGGCTGCTGCATATGGCGTGCGCATGCCGTACCCAAATACGCCGGCCATCGACGACATGTTGATGATTGAGCCGTGGCCCTGAGCCTTCATCAATGGAGCAACTCGCCGAGCACACAAGAAGTGCGAGTCGAGGCTCGCCGCCAAACAGGCGTGCCATTCGTCGATCGAGATGTCTTCGACCATCGCGGTGGGGCCCTTGGTGCCAGCGTTGTTGATCAATACGTCTACTCCGCCCATATCGGCAACGGCCATTTCGATCCATTCGTCCACCTTCGATGGGTCGGTGAGATCGACCTGAGTGGCGCGAAGTGAGGGCGATTCAGAGCGACACAGCGAGACGGCTCGCTCGTCGATGTCGCAGAGATGAACAATGGCGCCAGACGCGGCGAACGTGTCGGCGATGACCCGACCAATGCCCGCCGCTGCGGCTGTGATGAGAACTCGTTGAGACACGATGGTCCTTTGGTCGGCGACGGTTGACTCTCGACACTACTGAGCGCTGACAACCAGCAAGCGCATGGCTCAGCGCGCTGTAATTGGGCAGGCGCAGCGCATAACAATCGCAGAACGAACGTTCCGGAAACGATGGATGGAGTGTCGAGGATTCTTGACACTCTAGGTACCCGCAACTAACGTCCCGAGAGTTCCGGGAGATTTCATCTCGGACCAAACTCCTGGGGAGAAAAATGAATTTTTCGAAACTTGATCGTGCCCGACGCAATGTCGGCCCACTCGAGAACAACCTGATCGATAGCTTCGCAGCCGGCGCTATCTCTCGTCGCACCTTCGTGACCCGCGGCTCGGTCCTCGGTCTCGGCGTCGCCTTCATGGGCACCATCATCGCCGCTTGCGGCTCCGACGAGAAGACCCCAGCCGGCACCACTGCTGGTTCGGTCACCGACGGCACCACTGCTGTTACCGAAGCCGGTGGCTCCATCAAGCAGGGTGGCACCCTCAAGATTGCTGCGCAGAAGCCAGCCGGTCCTCTCGACCCAGTGGCCATGGCCAACTTGGGTACCTACACCCCAGTGGTTATGTCGTTTGAGTACCTCGTGAACACCTTGGGCGCCGACTTGTCGCCAATGTTGGCCGAGTCGTGGAAGCCAAACGACGACGGCAGCGTGTGGACCTTCAAGCTTCGCAAGGGCGTCAAGTGGCACGATGGCAAGGACTTCTCCTCTGCCGATGTCGTCGCCTCGATGGACCGTTTGGCCGAGAGCAACCTCAAGGCGTACATCACCGCAGGCTCTACCAAGGCAATCGACGCCAACACCGTCGAGATCACCTTGCTCGCCGCCGATGGTCAGTTCCCGTACCAGGTTGGCCCATACAACCCACAGGCCTTGATTACCCCAGTCGACTACGTGCTTGGCACCACCCTCGACAAGGTTCCGAACGGCACCGGCCCATTCAAGCTCACCAAGTATGACGAGGCCGTTGGCGCCACCTTCGAGGCGAACGCCGATTACTGGAATGGCAAGCCATACCTCGACTCGCTTGAGTTCACCTTCAACGAAGACCTCGCCACGCTGGTGTCAGGTATGCAGGCCGGCGAAGTCGACGCAATCGTGCAGTTCTCGGTTATCGGTGGCGATGCACTGCTCGCCGACGACAGCATCGAGGTTGGCATTATTCACGGTTCGGCACACCGCATGCTTTGGATGAACACCCGCGAAGGTGACTTCACCGATGTGCGCGTTCGTCAGGCAGTTGCCCTTGGCATCGACCGTCCGGCGCTCATCGAAACCATCCTTAAGGGCAAGGGCGACATCGGCAACGATCATCCAATCGCGCCGATCTACCCATACTTCGATGAAGCGCAGCCACAGCGCACCCGCGACATTGAAAAGGCCAAGCAGTTGCTCAAGGATGCGGGCAAAGAGGGCCTCAAGGCCACGATGTTCTTCCCCAAGCTTCAGGAAATCCCCGAGCTTGCTCAGCTCATGCAGAGCCAGCTCAAGGAAATCGGCATGGATATCACCATCCAGCAAGAGGTCGAAGTCGACGGCGAAGAGTGGTGCAAGGTCTATGACTCGAAGGTTGAGCCAGCAGGCTGCGACGGCGGCGGCGACTTCGGTATCGTCGACTACGGCCCACGCGGCGTCCCTGATGTGTACCTCGTGAAGGCATACGCCACGGGCGAGTGGAACTCGGCTCACTACATCTCCGAGCCATTCCGTGCAGCGACCAAGGCATACCAGGCAGCGCTCGACGATGAGGCCCGCAAGGCTCCAATCGCTGAAATCCAAAAGATTGCCAACGAAGACGTTCCTTACGTGATCCCGTACTTCTACAACACGCTCTTCGCAAATAAGAAGACCGTGTCTGGAATTGTGGCCACGGGCCTCGGTCACTTCGACTGTGGCAAGGCCGGCTTCACCGCCTGATTCTGAGTGAACTGAAAACTTATCAGGCCTGTGGCCCGCTGCCGTATGGTGGCGTCGCCACAGGCCTGACCTGTCAATAAGCCCCATTTTTCAATCTCAATCTCAATCGATTTCACGAAGGAGGCCTGATGGGCCGGTATCTGCTGAGGCGTTTGTCCTCTGCGATAGTCACGTTGTGGCTTCTTGCCACAATCGTGTTCCTCATCGTCAGCGTCCTGCCCGGAGATGTGGGACGCAAGGTTCTTGGCCCGTTTGCGCTCAAAGAAGATGTGGCTAGGTTCAACCGACAACTTGGCACCGACCGCCCGTTGCTGGCCCAGTACTTCACCTCGATCCGCCGACTGTTCACGCTCAACTTTGGGTCGTCGTATAACAGCGGGGGATTGGTGCGCGACATCATCTTCCCTGCACTCTTTCGCTCGGGCAAGCTTGCGCTGCTTGCCTTTGTGATCACCATCCCCATCTCGATCGCTGCAGGCATCTTCGCTGCGCGGCGTCAGGACAAGGTGTCTGATCGCATCGTGGTCAACGTTGGCCTCGCCACGTCATCGATTCCCGAATTCGTTACTGCAGCGTTGATCATGTCGTTGTTCTGCGTGCACTGGAAGCTCGGCAAAGTGTTCGCCGATCCGCCCGCAGGCACCTCGGTGATTGGCCAACTGCGCATGCTGCTCGCACCAGCGATGGCGATGGTGATTGCCTACTTTGGCTACATCGCGCGCATGTCTCGCGCCGGGGTGATTCATGGCCTGCAAAGCGACTATGCGCGCACCGCCACGATGAAAGGTCTCTCGAAGGGCAAGGTGATGCGCACGCACATTCTTCGCAACGCGTTGGCGCCCACCATCACGGTCATCAGCGTGCAGGTCGGCTACCTGTTCGGTGGCATCATTGGCGTCGAAAAAGTCTTCAACTATCACGGTCTGGGCTCCACCATGCTCAGCGCTGTGAAGGCTCGCGACATCCCAGTGCTGCAGGGCGCCGTGCTGCTGGTGGGCATGATCTACATGGTGTCTACTCTGCTTGCTGACCTCCTCATCGCTGTGCTCAACCCTCGCGTCCGACTGGAGACAACACGATGAGCGACACCGAACACCCCGGTCCTCACCGCGACCATCTCATCTCGACGCCGAGCGCCGATGCGTTGTTGCCTGCTACTCCGGTTGAGATCGAACTCAGTGGCGCGTTGCAGCTCAGCGAACGGCATCAGGCGCGTCGAGAAAACTGGCGGCTCATTCGTCGTCGCCCAGCGTTCATGATTGGCACGTTCATCGTGGCCGTGTGGTTGGTGTGCGCGGCGCTTGGCGACCGCATCACGCCGCATAATCCCCTCGACTTCCGCGTCTCCACCCACCTCTCGCCACGCGCGGCGTTTCCGTTTGGCACTGACTCGCAAGGCCGCGATGTGTTGTCTCGGGTGATGGCCGGAGCGCTCGACGTGATGAAGGTCGCGCCGCTCGCTGCCGTGCTCGGCGTGGTGTTCGGAGTCACCGTGGGAATGCTGATGGGATACATCGGCGGCTGGCTCGATCAGATCCTCAGCCGAATCGTTGAGGCCTTCCTTGCATTGCCAGTGCTGCTCGTCGCGTTGCTGGCGATTACCACCCTCGGCAACTCCACGCTGGTTGTCATCGGTGTCGTCTCGGCGCTGTTTACCCCGGTGGTCGCCCGTACGGTGCGAGCCGCCGTGCTGGCCGAACGAGACCTCGACTACGTCACATCGGCCAAGCTGCGCGGCGAATCGTCGCTGTTCGTGATGTTCAAAGAGATCCTGCCCAACGTCAGTGGCCCGATCATCGTCGAGCTCACCGTGCGCATTGGTTACGCCGTGTTCACCGTGGCAACGCTGTCGTTCCTTGGCGCTGGTCCGCAACCACCATCACCCGATTGGGGTGCTCAAGTTAGCGAGGGCTTTCGCGTGATTAGCGCAGGCATTTGGTGGACCACGTTCTTCCCAGCGGTGGCAATCGCCAGCTTGGTTATTGCGGTCAACCTCATTGCCGACTCGGTGCAGTCAGTGCTGGAGGCGTCATGAGCCCTCACGTTGAAACATCTGTCGCTGCTGCGGCGCTGTCGGTAGACAACCTCGAGGTTGCGTACACCGTTCGCGGTATCGACCGAGCAGTGCTGCGCGGCGTTTCGTTCTCGATTGCGCCTGGCGAGGCCTACGGACTCGTGGGCGAGAGTGGCTGCGGTAAGTCCACCACTGCGTACGCGTCGATGCGTTACCTGCCGCGCAATGGCAAGATCCTGAGTGGCCGAGTGCTCGTTGATGGCGACGATGTCACCAACATGACTGGCTCGCAACTGCAGCGCTTCCGCGCCAGCGAAGCCTCGATGGTCTACCAGGATCCTGCACAAGCGATGAACCCATCGATCAAGGTTGGGCGCCAGCTCATCGAGAGCTTCACGCTGCTCGGCCGCTCGAAGGCCGACGCAACCAACGACGCGCTGCAGGCGCTGCGGCGAGTACGTATCGCCGACTGCGAGCGCGTGATGGATCGCTATCCGTTCCAACTGTCGGGCGGCATGCAACAGCGTGTGGTTATCGCGATGGCCTTGGCTTGCGACCCAAAGTTGTTGGTGCTTGACGAGCCCACCACCGGTCTCGATGCAACGGTCGAAGCCGAAGTGCTCGATCTCGTGCGCGTGCTACGCGAAGAGACCAACGCGGCGGTGCTGATGATTGCTCACAACCTCGGCATCGTTCGGTCGCTGTGCGATCGCGTTGGTGTGATGTACGCCGGCCAGATCGTCGAAGAGGGTCCCTGCCGCGAAGTTTTCGACGACCCGCAGCACCCGTACACGGTTGGTCTGCTGCGTTCGCTGCCGCGTCGTGGTGTGCGTAAAACAGAGCAGGCGCTGGCCACCATCCCGGGCATGCTGCCGCTCATCGGCACCGATCTGCCCACGTGCGTGTTCGTCGATCGTTGCCCACTCGCCGACGATCTCTGTCGCACGGTGGTTCCGCCTGTGGTGCCAGTGGGTATCACAGGCAATCGATACACGCGCTGCCATCATCTCGATCGCATTAGCGACATCATCGAAGCTCCTACCGATGTGCCTATCGGCATCTTGGCCAAGAGCGAGGACAACCCCGATGTGCTTGAGCTTTCGCATGTCTCTAAGACCTTCCGTCAACGCAGCACCGAAGTGCCAGCGCTTGTCGAAGTCGATCTGCAACTTGGTGAGGGCGAGACCCTCGGCATCGTGGGCGAGTCGGGTTCTGGTAAGTCCACCTTGGCGAAGACCATGCTCGGTATCGAGTCGGCCGACATGGGCGGCGTGGTGTCGCTCGATGGTCACGCGGTGGCAGCCAAAACTGCCGGACGCAGCGCCGACGACAAGCGTGCCATGCAGATGGTTTTTCAGAACCCCGATTCGGCACTCAACCGAGCGTGGTCGGTGCGCCGCATTCTGCTTCGCTCGGTCACCAAACTCACTGGCATCAAGGGCGATGAGGCCAACGACCGAGTCGAGAAACTAGCGGCTCAATTGCGGCTCACGCCGCGTCACCTCGATCTCAAGCCGCGCCAGTTATCGGGCGGCCTCAAGCAACGTGTTGCTATCGCCCGCGCGTTCGCTGGTGACCCGCGCATCGTTGTGTGCGACGAACCCACCAGTGCGCTCGACGTGTCGGTACAGGCCGCCATCTTGAACTTGCTCGCCGATCTTCAAGCCGAGCAGCACACCAGTTATGTGTTCATCTCGCACGACATGGGCGTGGTGCGCTACCTCGCCGATCGAATTGCGGTGATGTACCTCGGTCGCATCCAAGAGATCGGGCTCACCGATGACATCTTTAATGGCCCCAACCACCCGTACACCGAAGCCTTGTTGTCAGCGGTGCCCAGTCTCGATGGCGAAATCACCACACGCATTCGTCTTGACGGCGAGATCCCAAGTCCGGCGAATCCGCCGTCGGGTTGCGTGTTTCATCCGCGCTGCCCGCGTGCCATCGTAGGCGTCTGCGAAGTGAGCGAACCGCCGTTGGTTGAGGTTGCGATTGGTCACTCAATGCGCTGCCACATTTCCATCGACGAACTACGCGTTCTTCAGCAGGGTCACTAACACATGGATACTCAGCGGCGCCCCGACAACGTTGTTGTCATCTTGCTCGACAGCCTCAATCGCCACGCCCTTGGTTGCTACGGCGGCACCGAGTGGGCTACGCCAAACCTCGATCGTTTTGCCCAACGCGCCACTCGGTTTACCAACCATCACACTGGTTCGTTGCCGTGCATCCCGGCGCGCCACGACCTGCTCGTTGGTGCATGGGACTTCATGTGGAAGCCGTGGGGTTCTATCGAGTTGTGGGAAGAAGCAATCACCGCCACGCTTCGACGCGCGGGTGTTGTCACGCAGCTGATCACTGATCATCCGCATCTGTTCGAGACCGGTGGCGAGAACTATCACAGCGACTTCACCGCGTGGCAGTACGAGCGCGGCCACGAAAGTGATCCGTGGAAGACCCGTCCCGACCCTTCGTGGATTGGGGCGCCAACATACGGCCGCGGGCACACGCACTACGACAACTCACGTGGCTACTTCATGGCCGAAGACGACTTCCCCGGTCCGCGCACAATGGCTGCCGCCGCGCGCTGGCTGGGTGATCACGCTCCGCATCACCGTGCCGCGGGGCAACGGTTCTTCTTGTGGGTCGACGAGTTCGATCCGCACGAACCATTCGACACGCCCGAGCCGTGGGCATCGATGTACGACCCCGATTGGCAAGGCCCCAATCTCATCTGGCCGCCATACAAGGTTGGCGCGTTGGCCGACGGCGTGCTGACGCCCGACGAAGCGCGTCAGATCCGCGCTCAGTACGGCGGCAAGTTGTCGATGATCGATCACTGGCTCGGCCGGGTGATGGATCAACTCGATGCCACCAAGGGTTGGGACGACACAGCTGTTGTCATCTGCACCGATCACGGCCACTATCTCGGCGAGCCCGACGTGCACGGCCGCGATGTGTGGGGCAAGCCAGCGTTGCCCGTGTACCGAACGCTTGGCCATACTCCGATGATGGTGTGGTGGCCTGGCGCCGAAACGCAGGGTGGCACATGCGACGCGCTAACCACCACCTCCGATCTGCATGCCACACTGCTCGACGCCTTTGGCGTCAGCGTCTCGCATCGCACGCACGGCCATTCGCTGGCGCCGCTACTCACCGGTCAGGCCACCGACGTGCGCGACTGGTTGCTCACCGGTGTGTGGGGTCGCGAGGTGCATCTCGTCACCAAGCAGTGGCGTTACGCGCGCGGACCCACCGGCGATAACGCTCCGCTCTCGATGTGGTCGAACCGTTGGAGCACGATGCCCATCGGCAGTGCGCCCGATCTCAAGATGCCTCCACCCGATTCGCGCGCCACGCTCGATCGCATGCCCGGATCCACCATCCCCGTCATTCGTCAACCATTTCAGGCGGGCGACCTGTTGCCGTTTTGGGCCTATGCGTCGAAGTACGAGACCTTGCTGTTCGACCGCATCGAAGACCCGTTCGAGACGCGAGACATCTCTGGTTCGGTGAACGAAGCCGATCCTGCCGAAGTGCTGCGCCTCGCCTTGCAAGACATCGATGCGCCCAGCGATCAGTTCGAGCGGCTTGGTCTGGCCTGATCTGGCATGATCTGGTTGATCTGACCCGATCTGGTCGTAAACAACCGATCGTCGCTGGGCCTGCGCGCAGTAGGCTGTCAAACCTATGAGCCGTAGCTATGTCATTCGCACCTATGGGTGCCAGATGAATGAGCACGACTCTGAGCGCATCGCCGGAATGCTCGAAGCCGATGGCTTGGTGCTCGCCGACTCCGAAGAGACCGCCGACGTCGTGGTGGTCAACACCTGTTGCATCCGCGAAGGCGCCGACACCAAAACCTACGGAAACCTGGGTCACCTCAAGAGCTGGAAAGACCGCGTCGAGGGCCGTCAGCTAGTAGTGGCCGGATGCATGGCGCAAAAAGATCGCGATGGCGTACGCGAACGTGCGCCGTGGGTCGATGTTGTGCTTGGCACACACAACGTGCATCGCGCCAGCGAACTCATTACCTCGGCGCGCACCAGTGGCCCCATCACCGAGATCTTCGACGAAGCAGTCATCGACGACCATGTGCTGTTTCCCAGTGCGTTACCCGTGCGCCGCGAAAGCAGCTTCAACGCGTGGGTCACCATCCAGATTGGCTGCGACAACTCGTGCGCGTTTTGTATCGTGCCGGCCGTTCGCGGCGTTGAGATCAGCCGACCATTCGTCGACATCGTGCAAGAGGTCGAATTGCTAGCGTCGCGTGGCGTCACCGAGATCACGCTGCTTGGTCAGAACGTAAACAGCTACGGCCGCGATCTTGCGTTGGCGCAACGCCAAGGCGGCGCCAGCGACGTACGCGTTCGGCCGATGTTCGCCGAACTGTTGCGTGCCGTTGCAGCGGTGCCAGGCATTCGTCGTGTTCGCTTCACCAGCCCGCACCCCAAAGACATGCGCCCCGACACCATTGCGGCGATGGCCGAATCGGCGGCGGTGTGCGAGCAGTTGCACTATCCGTTGCAGGCCGGATCAGACCGCGTGTTGGCCGCCATGCACCGCGGCTACACCGCCGAGCGTTATCTCGAACGCCTCGTTCAGGCTCGCGCTGCGATGCCCGACCTAGCAGTGAGCACCGACATCATTGTTGGGTTTCCTGGCGAGACCGACGCCGATTTCGAGCGCACGCTCGAGGTTGCCGCAGCCGCCGAGTTCGATTTCACGTTCACGTTTATCTTCTCGCCCCGCCCGGGCACCGAAGCCGCAACCATGCACGATCACTTCGTCGATCCAGCCGTCGCTGCGCAGCGATTCGACCGACTCAAGTTGGTGGTCGAGCGCAGTGCGTTGCTGAAGCATCGTGATCGCATCGGTCGCACCGAAGAAGTGTTGGTCGAGGGTCCGTCGCGCAAGAATGCCGGCGTCGTTTCTGGCCGCACGCGTCAATACAAGCTGGTGCACTTTCCATCCGACACGCCCATCCGCGCTGGCTCGTACGTGAGTGTGCGTATTGATACGGCGGCGCCGCATCACCTCGGCGGCGAGATGGTCGAGTTCCTCGCCGAGCCATCGCACAAGATCCACATTCCCGTCGCCGCAGGCTGATCGGTTCGCTCGATCATGAACGCAATCAGGTTGCGCTGGTGAAGCAGATCGTCATTCTTGGTCCAACTGCCAGCGGCAAGAGCGATGTTGCAATGGCGCTTGGTGCCGAACCTGGTGAGCACTGCGAAGGTGGCGTCATCGAAATCGTGGCGGTCGACGCGATGCAGGTGTATCGCGGTATGGACATTGGCACGGCCAAGCCGTCGCTCGCCGATCAAGCAGCGGTGCCGCATCACTGCATCGATCTTGTGGGCCCACACGAACTGTTCACGGTTGCCGAGTTTCAGCGTGAGGCGCGAGTTGCCTTGGCGGGCGTAGCGCAGCGTGAGCGCAGTGCGGTCATGGTCGCCGGAACTGGCATGTATCTCACGGCGGTCATCGACAACTTCACCTTGCCGGGCGAGTGGCCCGCGATCCGCGCCGAACTCGAGGCAGTTACCGATGTCTCTGAGCTGTATGCGCGTCTCGTCGAGATCGATCCCGCTGCGGCAGCGAAGATCGAGCCCACCAATCAGCGTCGCGTTGTACGTGCGCTCGAGGTGTGCCTCGGCAGCGGCAAGGCGTTCAGCAGCTTCGGGCCTGGGGCAACGGCGTTTCCGAATATTGCCACCGTGCAGATTGGGCTGCGTTGGCCACGAGACCTGTTGGCTCAACGCGTTGAGCAACGCGTGCACGCCATGATCGAGCGCGGCTTGATCAACGAAGTGCGTTCGCTTCTTGACAGCAGTGAGGGTTTGTCGAGAACGGCGCGCCAGGCGCTGGGTTATCGCGAGTTGATCGCGGCGCTCGAAGGCGCATGCTCCATCGACCAAGCAGTGGCCGACACCATCGTGCGCACCCGGCAATTCGCGGTGCGCCAAGAGCGGTGGTTCCGCCGTGACCCTCGCATACAGTGGGTCTCTATCACCGCCGATCCGGTTGCCGAAGTGCTTCCCATCGTGCGGCAGCACCTCGCATGATCACACTCACCAAACACCACGGCCTCGGCAACGACTTCTTGGTCTGCGACATCTCGCAGGTGGGTGCCGACGCGCCATGGGCTGCGCTGGCAGTGCAGTGGTGCGATCGCCGACTTGGCATTGGCGCCGATGGTTTGCTGCTGCTGGCTATCTCTAGCGCTACCGAACTTACGATGGTGTTACACAACGCTGATGGCAGTCGCGCCGAAATGAGTGGCAATGGCATTCGCTGCTTGGCTCAGGCCGCATACATCGCGCAGGGGCGCGCAGGCAACGTCGATTACGCAGTGCACACCGATGCTGGGCTTCGTGCCGTGTCGGTGCGCCCGGTCGATTCGGTCACGGTGCAAGCAAGCGTGAGTATGGGCGTGGTGGCTCCTCTCGATCAGCCTGCCGGATGGGCAGCCATCGGTGCCGATCCCGTGCGTCCGGTGATGCACCTCAGCGTGGGCAACCCGCACACGGTGGTTGGTGTCGACGATGTGGCTGCAGTAGATCTGCTGGCGCTCGGGACCAAGATCCCACAGGTGAACCTTGAGATCGTTGAAGCCGGCCCAGAGGTAAACGCCATCACGATGCGCGTGCACGAGCGCGGCGCGGGCATTACTCAGGCCTGCGGCACTGGTGCGTGCGCTAGCGCGTGGGCGGCGGCGCAGTGGGCGCTCGTCACGCCCTACGATGGCGAGGTCATCGTGCATATGGACGGCGGCGACGCAACGGTTCGTCTCAACGAACCCGAGCAAGGTCACGTCACGTTGGTTGGCCCAGCGGTGTTCGTTGCCCAGATTCATATCCACCAGTAACCACAGCGTCTGAAAGGCGGCCCATGACGAATCCTTATCAGGAGGCACTTGGCGCCACGCTGATCGAACGCACCAAGCGCGAGCGCATCGTGTTGGTGGGCGTGGTGCTGCGCGGCCATTCCGAAGAAGAAATGGAAGCCAGCCTCAACGAACTTTCGTTGCTGGTCGATACTGCCGGCGCCGACGAAGCGGGGCGAATGACCCAGCGACGCGACACGCCCGATCACACCTGGTTCATTGGTAAGGGCAAGGTCGACGAGCTTCGCGAACTGTGTTTGGCTGTCGATGCCGACACCGTGGTGTTCGATAACAACCTTGCCCCGGCGCAGCAGTTCAACCTCGAAAAGCAGTTGGGCCGCACCGCCATCGACCGCACCGCGGTGATCCTCGACATATTTGCTCAGAACGCGCACACGCTCGAGGGCAAGGCCCAAGTTGAGCTCGCGCTGTTGCGGTATCGACTGCCCCGACTTCGTCGCGGCGTCAGTGGCAACTTGTCGCAGCAGGGCGCTGGCATCGGCACGCGCGGTCCTGGCGAAACGAAACTCGAAGTCGACCGCCGGCGCATCATGCGCCGCATCACCAAGCTCGAGCACGATCTCGTCGAACTGCAGCACACGCGCAAATTGCAGCGCAAGGGTCGCGACAAGAGCGGTCTTGGTTCGGTCACCATCGTGGGCTACACCAACGCCGGCAAGTCCACGTTGCTCAACCAACTCACCCAAGCGGGCGTGCTCGTCGAGAACCGTCTGTTCGCCACGCTCGATCCCACCACGCGTCGGCTTGCGCTGCCCGGTGGCGAGCCGGTTCTGCTCACCGACACGGTTGGGTTCGTGCGGCGGTTACCGCACGGTTTGGTGCAGGCGTTTAAGAGCACGCTCGAGGTAGTTCGTGAGGCCGACTTCTTGGTGCACGTTGTCGACTCAAGCTCGCCCGATCCCGAAGGCGAAATCGCTGCCGTTCGCGCGGTGCTCACCGAGATCGACGCGCTGTCGGTGCCCGAGATGTTGGTCTTCAACAAGAACGACATCGACCCAGTCAGCGCGCAGCGACTCGTCGATCAAAACGAGGGTTCGGTGCAGGTGAGTTCGCTCACTGGTGCCGGCATCCCCGAGTTCTTGCAGACAGTTGCCGATCGCCTTCGTGCGCTTGCCAATGTTGTCGAACTGCTGGTGCCGTACGACCGTGGCGACATTGTGGCTGCAGTGCATCGCGAGGGCGAGGTCGTGTCTACATCGCACGAGACCGAAGGCATTCGCATCCGTGCTCGGCTTGCGTCGGCCTCGGCTGGTCGTCTCGATCAGTTTGTAGTTCACGGGTCCTGATCGGCCACCATAGAGACACCATGACCGCCGGATTTGTGCCACCCCCTTATCCCTATGATCGTCTCGATCGTTTCAAGCCGCTTGCCAACGCGTTCGACGGTGGTCTCGTCGACCTGTCCATCGGCACGCCCTGCGATGCACCGCCGCGCTTCGTCATCGATGCGTTGTCGCAGTCGAACTCCGAGCGTGGCTACCCGCCAAGCATCGGCACCGACGCGTTGCGTCGCGCTGCACAAGCATGGATGTCGCGCCGCTTCGGTGTCGATGTTCCGGTGGCGCAGATCGGTGCGTGCGTTGGCACCAAAGAGTTCGTCGCTACAACGGCGCAGTGGTTGCATCTTCGCTCGCCGCATCGCGACACCGTGCTGTATCCCGCGGTTTCGTATCCCACGTACGAGATGAGCGCCACGCTTGCGGGCTGCCGCGCCGTGGGAGTGCAGGTCACCGCCACTGGCGGTCTCGACCTTGCGTCTATCGATCCGGCCGACGCTGCGCGGGCCTTGCTGCTGTGGGTGAATAGCCCCAACAACCCAACCGGCGCACTCGACGATCTCAACGCTGCGGCTGCATGGGGCCGGGCCAACGACGTGCCCGTGTTTAGCGACGAGTGCTATGTCGAGTTCACCTGGGACGGTCCCGGCCGCACCATTCTCGAAAGCGGACTCGACGGCGTGGTGGCGGTGCATTCGCTCTCGAAGCGTTCGAATCTCGCCGGCCTGCGCGCCGGGTTTTACGCAGGCGACCCCGAACTCGTTACCTATCTGCAAGAGGTTCGCAAGCATGTCGGCATGTTGGTTCCAGGTCCGGTGCAAGCCGCCGCAGCAGTGGCGCTCGCCGACGACGACCATGTGACCGCCCAACGAGATGTCTACCGTCGGCGACTCGAGCGCATGGCGCACATCGTCACGGCATGGTCGGGGCTCTCGGTTCCGTTCCCATCGGGTGCGTTCTACCTCTGGTTCGATGCTCACGACGGATGGGAGTTTGCCGAAAAGTTCGCTACGGCTGCTGGCGCATTGGCGAGCCCAGGCGACTTCTATGGCGCTGGCGGTGCCAACAACGTGCGTATCGCCGTAGTGCAACCCGACGATCGAATTGAGCTCGTCGCGAGACGCCTCGGAGTGAGTTGATGTCTGACCCAACGCTCGTGAACCCAACGCTCGTCAACCCGGCGCTTCAGTCGATGCCGCTCGCGGCGCACCGCGTGCGTCGTAGGGGTTCGCTTGGTTTGGGACTGTTGTTGCTGCTCGGTGGCCTTGGCGCTGGCGCTGTGCTGTTCATCAACGCTGGTACGCAGTACAAGGTTGCGGTGAGCAACTTGCAGCGCAGTCCGGTGGGGTGCGATACGGGTCTCGATTTCACCTCAACCGGCACGTTCACCTTGTATATCGAGACCGTTGGCAGCGTCGGCGATCTTGGTGGCGACTGTGTGAACGCGAGTCGCGCCTACGCTCGACCATCAGGTGCGCCGTTGCCCGTGGTTGCGCTCACGCTCAAAGACGCCAGCGGCACCGAGGTGCGTCTCGATCGAGCATCGGGTTCAAGCTACGACGTGGGCGGATACGTGGGGCAAACTGCACGCACACTCGTAATTGACCAACCCGCTCAGTACACGCTCAGCGTCGAGAGCGACGCAAACGACTTTGCTATTGCGATTGGTCGTGACCCTGTAACTGATTACGACAACCAACGTCTCGTTGCGCTTGCGGCGGCCATTGGTGGATTGGTGCTTGGCGGGGGATTCGCGCTGCTGGGTCTGCGCCGCCAGATGCGTACTGGCGTCACGGCGCATGCCACGGCCGATGTGCAGTGGCGGCGCGACGACGACACGCAGTCGCTGTGGCGATCTGCATCGGAGCCATACGTACTTGAGTCACATCTGCCTGTACCAGCACCTGCAGCGCAGCCGGCGAATTGGCCGCCACCCGTGTGGCCGCCACAAGTGCCGCCTGCGCCGCCAGCGCCGCCAGCGCAGTAAGGCGAGTTAGAGGCGGCGCATCACCGTGACAACGCGGCCGAAGATTTCGACATCGTTGGCGGGAAACACCATGGGCGACAAGCGACTGTTCGAGGGCACCAGCGTGACCACGTTGCCCTTGCGCTGATAGGTCTTCACCGTGGCTTCTTCGCCGGGGATGCCGGCAATAACAATGTCGCCATTCGTTGCAGTGGCTTGCTGATGCACCACGACGAAGTCGCCATCGAGAATGCCCGCTTCGATCATCGAGTCGCCACGGACGCGAAGCATGAACAAGTCGCCGTCGCCGGTGAAGTCGGTGGGCATTGGCAAGAGTTCTTCGACATTTTGCTGTGCCAATACATCGGTACCTGCGGCTACATCGCCTACGAGGGGGATGTGGCGCACGGGGCGGCGCTCCATAGCAATGCCTGAGTTGGGATCGAAGCGAACCTCGAGCGCACGTGGCTTCGATGGATCGCGGCGCAGATAGCCAAGTCGCTCGAGCGTGGCCAAGTGGCTGTGCACCGTGGACGGCGACGTGAGGCCCACTGACTCGCCGATCTCGCGCACCGAAGGCGGGTAGCCACGGTCTTGCATATTTTGCTCGATCACATCGAGGATTTGACGCTGGCGGGCGGTGAGCGAAACTTCTGTCATGTCGGGCAGCGTACGAGTGTTCGATAGCAAAGTCAAACACCCGTTCTAGAAACATTTGTTCGATCAAAGGTTGACATCGAACGATCGTTCGGGCACACTTCGTACGTCTGTTCGTCGAACACCCGATCGTGGGTGGTCGTCGCTCCGGCGGGTTCATCATCAATCCACGCTGTTGGCGCAACCAGGAGACCAGTCATGACCGCAACGCTGTACCCCGCACAATTCGCTGAGTTCGAGGTCCGCCTTGGTCTCGGTCGTCCTGCGCACTCGGTGTACATGCGTCGGCGTCTGGCTGTGGGTCTGCTGGCCGCTGCGGCTGTTGCGGTTCTTGGTCTGTCCGCCAACACAGTTCTGGCGAACCGTGGGGGTGTACCTGCCTCCATCCCCACGGTTCGTCCAGCCAATGTCGCCGTAGTACCCGGCGCAATGCCCATCGCCATGCCAGCCGTCGTGGCGTCAACTGCAATCACCTACATTGTTCAGCCGGGCGATTCCATCTGGCAGCTCGCCGCTCAATTCCATGGCGCGCACGGTTTCAACAACTACGTCGAGTCACTGATTGCAGCAAACGGCGGCACTGTGTTGCAGCCTGGCCAGGTCTTGGTGTTGCCGTAGGTCGCATCACCCGCGTTGGTGACTAGTCTCACGGGGCATGTATTGTCCCTCCTGCCGCGCCGATGACACCAAGGTCATCGATTCGCGTCTGGCCGATGAGGGCAACGCCATTCGCCGCCGGCGTCATTGCCCGCAGTGCAGCCATCGGTTCACTACGTACGAGCGTCTCGAAGAGTTGCCGCTCTTCATTCTGAAAAGCTCAGGAAATCGCGAACTCTTCGATCGCGCCAAGGTCATATCCGGCGTTCAGGCAGCGTGCAAGGGCCGTCCCGTTTCGCCCGAGCAGATCGAAGCGCT
>CAMASN010000052.1 GCA_945861025.1 Ferrithrix thermotolerans DSM 19514 | reverse complement strand
GCCACGCGCAACGCGCACCGCGAGAGCGAAATCCCCACTACCCTTGCCATTTCAATGGGCTTGCAATCGTTTGAGCAGGGTGTAGAGCGTATGGTCGATGGTGTGTTCTCGCGTTCCCGAAAGGCCAGCATCCGCCCCATCGAGTTAGGGCGCCGACTCGTACGCGAAATGGACGACCATCGCTCTGTCGATGTCAAGGGTCGCCGCATCGTGCCCAACAAGTTTGAGTTGCATATCAGCCCTCGCGACCACGCTGGTTTCGCCGACATCGAACAGGCACTCGTCACCGAACTCACTGAGGCCGCCCGTGAGCACGCTCGCGAAGAGGGCTATCACTTCATGGGCCCCGTCAGCGTGAGCTTGCTGGTCGACAACGAAACCAAGCCGGGCCGCTTCGGTATCGAATCATCGATGCGCGAGGCAGGCGGAGGCGTTGGCACCGGTTGCCTCGTGATGCCATCGGGCGAGCGTTTGCCATTGGGCGCCCAAGTCATCACCGTTGGTCGCCTACCTGCCTGCAGCATCACGATCAACGACGCAAACGTGAGCCGTAACCACGCCGAGATCCGCGCCAAAGGATCCTCGTTCGTGGTCGTCGACCTTGGTTCCACCAACGGCACCAAGCTCAACGGCAACCGCATCACCGGCGAAAACGCACTGAAAGACGGAGACGTTGTCAGCTTCGGCGGCACGAACATCCGCTTTGAGGCCAGTTAACTGCCGGCGTAGGCGGACTCACCGATGACAGATTCTTTGCTGAACATCCTCAAGTACTCGTTGCTCGGACTGCTCTATCTGTTCTTCGCGCGCGTGTTGTGGGCGGTGTGGAGCGAGGTCAGCGGACCACGGCCAGGCACAGCGCCGATGCCAGCATCCGCACGTGCAGCAACCCCACCCGCCCCACCCACCTTGCCCGCCTCACCCGATGCAACCACCGGCGCACCAGTGCCAGCCAGCCAATCGGGTCGCGGGTCATCTCGGCCGGCAAAGGGCAAGCGCGGCAAGGTCGGGCGACTCGTAGTACTCGAACCAAAGGTTCGCAAGGGCGCTGTCATCGGTCTTGCCAACGAGGTCACCTTTGGGCGCGCCCCGGGTTGCACCATCAGCGTTCCCGACGACACGTTCATCTCGCAAGTGCACTCGCGCATCTTTCGTGACGCCGACGATGTCGTGGTAGAAGACCTCACCAGCACCAACGGCACCTACGTAAACGGCAACCGCATCACCATGTCTCAGATTCTTCGCCGCGGCGATCGCATTCAAATCGGCAGCATTGTGCTGGAGGCCGGCTAATGGCCGAACTGCGTTGGGGTGCAGCAACCGATAAGGGTCGAGTTCGCGAAGGCAACGAAGACACCTTTGTCGCCGAGCCAATGGTGTTTGCCGTGGCCGATGGCATGGGCGGTCACCAAGCTGGCGAAGTTGCCAGCGCGCTCGCAGCAAGCATTCTGCGCGAACGCCTCGGGCAGGGTGCAGCCAGCGAAAGCGCCGCGTCTGCGGCCGTAGCCGAAGCCAACGCAGCCATCTATGGCGCAGCCCACGCCAACAGCGACCAATCGGGCATGGGCACCACCATCACAGCGTTGGCAATTCTGCACGCCGAAGAAGGCGGCGCCGAAGACGCCAACGAAGAGCGCCTCGTGTTGCTCAACGTGGGCGACTCACGCACCTACCGTTTCCGACTCGGACGGCTACAGCGCGTCACTGTCGACCACAGCTACGTGCAAGAACTGGTTGCCACCGGCCACATCACCGAAGAAGAAGCACGCACTCACCCACGCCGCAACATCGTCACCCGCGCCTTGGGCATTGAGCCCACCGTGCGCTGCGATGTGTCGAGCCTGCCCATCGTGCGCGGCGATCGTTTCGTGTTGTGCAGCGACGGTCTGGTCGACGAAGTTCCCGACCACGAGATCGCCGACCTCGTCGGCTCGGTCGAAGACCCGCAGATGCTCGCCGAAGTGTTGGTCGAGATGGCCAACCGCCACGGCGGCCGCGATAACACCACCGTTGTTGTGGTCGATGTGCTCGCCGGAGCAGAACCACCAGACCCCACCGACGAACTGTCATCCGATCCCGCATGGGCCGAAGGCGTAGAAGAGCCTGCCGGCTGGAGCGACGACAACGAGCCCATCGGACTCACCCCCGTTGAGCCCACCACAGTGATGGCCGCGGTTGTTGCCGAACCGTCCGTGGCCGCCGAAACACCTGCCGCTCCCAAGCAACGCCGCCGTCGGCTCACCATCGGAACCTTTGCGTTCGTCTTCGCGCTGGGGCTCATCGGCACCATCACTCTCACGTTGGTCGCGGTGCACGCTCGCAGCGGCTATTTCGTTGGGTTCGATGGCGACACCGTGGTCGTGTATCAGGGTCAGCAAGACAAGCTGTTGTGGTTCGACCCAACTGTGAAAGCGCCGAGCACCAAGAAGCGCCAAGACCTTGATCAGACGATGATCGACGTGATCAACAGCAAGCCCACATTCGGTTCATCCGAGCAAGCGGCATCGTTCATCGCCAACGAAGTCACGCCAACCACGGTGGCTACGTCGACCACCACAACCACCACCACGGTCTCCGCGTCGTCAACCACTGCCGTCACGGACACCTCAATCGCAGGCCCATGATGCAGGCACTCTCGCGCCGGTCAACCGAACTTGGGTTGATCATCATGGCGGGTGTCATTACGGCGGCGATGTACGCGCTTGCCTCGCTGGGAAAGAACTCAATCATCCCGCCGGTCATCGTGCCGTTCTTGATCGTGATGTTGGGGCTGCTGCTCGTAGCGCATTTCGCCACCCGCAAACTCGCTCGAGGCGCTGACTCAACGTTGCTTCCGGTGGCAGCGATGCTGCACGGCATCGGTTACGTGATGATCACGCGACTCAACGATCATCTCGCCGGGCTGCAGACCACGTGGACATTTATCGCCATCGCCGCCTACGTAGGCACGCTGCTCGTGGTCCAACGAGTGCCCGACCTCGCGCGTTACAAATGGACCTTCTTCATGCTCGGCGCAGGACTGCTGCTGTTGCCAATGGTGCCCGGTGTTGGCCGCAGCGTTGGCGGTGCGCGCATTTGGGTGCGACTCGGGCCAATCAACTTTCAGCCAGGTGAGTTCGCCAAGATCCTGCTCGCGTTGTTCTTTGCCGGTTACCTCTATGAACGCCGCGAACTCATCGCCGCGAGCACATGGAACCTGGGGCCGCTGCGCCTGCCCGAGCCGCGGCACTTCATGCCAATCGCCGTGTCGTGGGTGTTCGCAGTAGTGGTGATGGTCGGCCAAAAAGACCTTGGTTCGTCGTTGCTCTTCTTCACGCTGTTCGTGGTGATGATTTGGGTCGCCACCGAACGAGCAACATTTCTGGTGCTCGGGTTCACCCTCTTTGGCGGCGCCGCGTACATGGCGTTTCGGCTCTTCACGCATGTGCAAGATCGTGTGCACATCTGGATCGATCCGTGGAGCCAATATCAAGGTAAGGGCTACCAAATCGTGCAGAGCATGTTTGCCATCGGCGAGGGCGGCATCGCTGGCACCGGTCTCGGACAGGGACACCCGAACCTGATCCCGGCAGTGCAGAACGACTTCATCTTCGCCGCCATCGCCGAAGAGATGGGACTCATTGGGTCCACCACGGTACTCATCGCGTTCTTGCTGATGGTTGGCGCTGGATTGCGCATCGCCATGCGCGCCGAGCGACCGTTTGAGAAGTTGCTCGCGGTAGGCCTTACCACGCTGCTCGGAGTACAAGCGTTCATCATCATTGGCGGAGTCATTCGCGTCGTACCGCTCACCGGTATCACGCTGCCGTTTGTGAGCTACGGCGGGTCGTCGCTCGTGGCCAACTATGTATTGCTGGCGTTGCTCATGCGAGTGAGCGACAGCACCTCGCGCCGCATCGGCGAACTGCCTGATGACCCAACCATTGCCGAGCGCTACGCCGCTTGGCAATTGCGCCGCACGCTCGGCAAGACGTCGGCCTCATGAACGCACACATCCGCAAACTCGCTGCTGGCTTGATCGTTTGTTATCTGGTCTTGTTTGTGCAGCTCAACTTGTTGCAAGTGGTCAAGCGCCCCGAACTCGCATCGAACACCAACAACAACCGTGGCGTGCTGCGCGACTTCGACAAACCGCGCGGCCCCATCGTTTCGGCCGACGGCGTTGTGGTTGCAAACTCGCTGCCATCGACCGACACCAAGTTCAAGTATCAACGGGCGTACCCAGAAGGCGATCTGTTCGCGAACGTCACTGGCTATTACACATACGGATTCGGCGCCACCAAGGTCGAAAAGAAGTACTCCAACGTGCTTGCTGGCAACACCGGCCAACAGCAGTTGACCAACATCACCAACATCTTTAGTGGACAAGACAACACCGGCTCGGTTCGACTCACGATGCGCGCCGATCTGCAGCAAGTAGCCAAAGAGGCCTTGGGCGACCGCGAGGGGAGCGTTGTTGTTCTCGACCCCAAAACCGGTGCGGTGCGCGCAATGTGGAGCTACCCCACCTACGACCCCAATCAGGTAGCCGTTCACGACAACACTCAAACGAAGAACGTGCTCACCTTCCTCAATGCGTCGCCCGGCAAGCCACTGCTCGCCAACGCCTTTCAAGAGCGCTACATGCCCGGCTCTACATTCAAGATCATCACCACAGCGATCGCAATCGAAGCCGGCGCCGTCAACTTCGACAGCACCTGGGCCAACGAGACCAGCTTTACGCCAGAGCAGACCACCGACCCGATCGAGAACTACAACGGTCGCGTGTGCGGAGGCGATCTGCGCGAAGTGTTCCGCCGCAGTTGCAACACGCCCTTTGCACGCACGGCGATATTGCTCGGTGCCGAGACGATGGTGACCGGCGCAAACCTGTGGGGCATCGGCGATCCGATTCCGTTCGATCTCGGTGGCGGTGCGGTGTCGCATTTCGGCGAGGTCAGCGACTTCGACCAAGCGATTCCTAAGCTCGCCATCCGCGGCTTCGGGCAAGACGACAACTCAATGGTGCCGCTGCAGATGGCGATGATTTCGGCAACTGTCGCCAACGGCGGCGTTTCGATGAAGCCCTACGTAGTTGACGCAACGCTCGATCATCAAGGCCGGGTGTTGTCGCAAACAAAACCGTCGGTGTGGCGCACGCCGATCGCGCCCCAGACCGCAGCGATGCTCAACGAACTGATGGTGGGTGTGGTGCAAGACGGCACTGCGTCCTGCTGCCTGAAGCTGGCCAACGGAATCCAAGCCGCAGCTAAAACAGGCACGGCACAACTCAACGCAAAGGGCCAGCAGCAGCGATCACACGCGTGGATTACTGCGTTCGCACCCGCCGAGAATCCGCAGTATGCAGTGGTCGTCATGCTCAAGGGCACTACCGACGAAGTCAGCGCAGGCACCGGCGGCAAACTTGCCGGACCAATCGCCAAGACCATCCTCGACTTCGCGCTTGCGCATCCCTTGGGCTGACGAGCATCTCGTGACACAGAATCCTCAGAGCGACCTCTGTATCCTTCGGGGGCGACAAACGTGCGCACCCGAATCGCAAACCCCAACGGCCGTCATGGTCCGGCGCAATCAGGTAGGCAGCAGTGACAGATAGCGGTGAACGCACGGTTCTCAACGACCGGTACGAAATTGAATCGCGCATTGGGCGCGGCGGCATGGCCGACGTGCTCTTGGCGCGCGACCTCTTGCTCGACCGACCGGTGGCAATCAAGGTCTTGTTTCCTGAGTTCGCAACCGATCCAAACTTCGTCGAACGCTTCCGCCGCGAAGCTCAAGCCGCCGCCAACCTGAACCATCCCAACATCGTGGGCGTCTACGACTGGGGTAAGTACGGCAGCACCTACTTCATCGCAATGGAATACGTGCAGGGTCGAACGCTTGCCGACATCGTGCAGAGCAACGGCCGCATCTCGGCCGTGCAAGCCGCCGAGATCGCCAGCGAAGTGGCCGCAGCGCTTGGCTTCGCTCATCGCAATGGCGTGGTACACCGCGACATCAAACCAGCCAACATTCTCATTGGCTCGAGCGGCCAAGTGAAGGTTGCCGACTTCGGTATTGCCCGGGCAATGAACTCTGCCGCCGACAGCAACCTCACCCAGGTTGGTCTTGTGATGGGCACCGCCACCTATTTCTCACCCGAGCAGGCACAAGGCGCTCAGCCCGATCCGCGCAGCGATCTGTATTCGTTGGGCATCGTGCTGTACGAGATGGTGGGCGGCAAGGCGCCATTCGCCGGCGACAACCCAGTGTCCATTGCCTACAAGCAAGTGCACGAGGCACCGCAACCACTGAACCAGATCGCCCCCGATGTGCCCAAGCCATTCGAGGCCATCGTTGCCAAGTTGTTGGCGAAGAACCCAGCGCATCGCTACGCCGACGGCGAGGCGTTACGCGACGACCTGCGCCGCTTCCGCAATGGTGAGCCAGTGCGCGCGTTGTCCGAAATGCTTGGCGGTGCCGCAGCAGATGCAGGTGCTTCATCCGCGGCCACCGTCGCTGTACCCCGCACGGCGAATCCCCCAATCGTCGTCGGCACAACCGTGTCGCTGCCATCGCTTTCCGATCCGGGCGCCACCGCGCTCATGCCGCGCACTCAGGCCGTGCCACAAAGCCAGCACCCCACCGGCTCGAACGAGGCCGTCTACTACGACCCACCGCCACGGCGCGGCTGGTATGGCATCGCGGCCTTTGTAGCGGTTGCACTGCTTGCCATTGGCGCATTCGTGTTGTTCACGGCACTCAGTAACGACTCAGGCTCCACGTCGTTTGCACTTCCCGATGTCACCGGTCTGCCGCTCGAACAAGCAACCAAGGTGCTCACCGACAAAGGCCTCAGTCCCGTTGGCGTCTCCAAGGTCGATCCCAACCAGCCCGAAGGCGTGGTCTACCTCAGTGATCCAGCCGCTGGCTTCATCGTGGGCAAAGCGCAAACCATCACGCTCACCTATAACCCCAAGAGCGAACTGCAGCCGGTCCCCGATGTCACCACGCTCTCGTTGCTCGACGCACGCAACAAACTCATTGGCGCTGGCTTCGGCGTCGGCACTGTCGACTACGCAGATAACCCCGCAATTCCCGATGGAGCGGTCATTAGCCAGACCCCTGCAGGTCTTGAGATGGCCAAGCAAAGCTCAGTGGTCAACTTGGTGATCTCGCAGGGCAAGGGCAAGGTCACCGTGCCCAATGTGGTTGGCCAAAGCGGTGCTTCGGCCAAGTCGCTGCTCGAATCCGAAGTGTTCGGTTTTGTGGTCACTATCACCCCCGAGGCCAACGACGCCGTTCCGCTCGGCTCGGTCATTCGCACCAGCCCAGCCATCGACCAGCAAGTAGACAAGGGCAGCGCACTCACCCTGTTCGTGAGCAGCGGAGCAACTCAGGTCACCGTGCCGCCGTTGATTGGTCTCAAGGAAGATCAGGCTCGAGTGCTCATTGCCTCGAAGGGACTCATCGTTGCGCCGGTTATCTTCCAAGACGTGCCGTTCGGCAGCGCCAACGACGGCCGCGTGATGTTGCAGGATCCGCCACGCGGCGCCTTAGTGAACTCAAGCTCCACCATCACCATCACCGTGGGCAAGGCACTGCCAGCACCCACCACCACTACCGTGGCCCCAACAACCACGGCGCCTGCCACAACTACGAGCACCACCACGGTGCCGTAGCACCCCGCAGACGTCGCTCAGCGCCTGTTAGGGCGCGCTCAGCGCCGCTTTGTCGGCATAGGCCAAGAAGTTGGCAAGCAACGCGTGGCCGGCCGTAGTCAAGATGCTTTCGGGATGAAACTGCACACCCTCGACAGGTAGCTCACGATGTCGGATTCCCATGATGATGCCATCGCTGGTTTGCGCCGTCACCTCAAGGCATGCCGGAACCGTGGCTGGGTCGATAGTGAGCGAGTGGTAACGCGTTGCCTCGAGTGGAGAATCGAGTCCGGCGAACACTCCCTTGCCGGTGTGATGCACGAGGCTGGTCTTGCCGTGCATCAGTTCTGGCGCACGCACCACGCTGGCACCGTACACATGACCGATGCCTTGGTGACCAAGGCACACGCCGAGCACCGGAATACCTTGCGCCGCAAACGCCGGGATCGCCGCACACAAAATGCCGGCATCTTCGGGTCGGCCCGGACCGGGCGACAACAGCACAGCGTCGGGTTGAAGGGCCAATGCCTGCTCGACGGTGAGCGCATCGTTGCGGTACACGAGCGGGTCTGCACCGAGCTCGCCGAGGTACTGGACAAGGTTGTAGACGAAGCTGTCGTAGCTGTCGAGGACGAGGACGCGTTTCACGATTTATAGCTTCGCTTGTCGAACACTGCGCTGTCGAGTGGGTTCATCGCCTACACTCGTTTTTTCGTGGCACCTCCTAAGCGCAAAACCGGCGGAAGAACTACTCCTAAGGGCACCAAGCCCGGGCAAACGCCCGCGGCCGACGCGCCATCGAGTGCGGGAGGCAGCTCGTCGGGCGGTGTTGCAGCGTCGTCGCGTTACACCCCACCAATCGCTCACTCGGTTCGTGAAAGCGCTCGTTGGGTTCCCATTCTGATGATCATTCTGTTGGTCCTTGGCGCGCTCACGATCCTCGCCCGGTATCTGCTCGAGACCAATAGCAACTGGCCCGTGTTCATCGGCCTGGGTTTCATCATGGGCGGCCTGTACACCGCCACGAAGTGGCATTGATCCGCTGATTCGCCCGCTTGGGCTCGAACTACATGGGTGTCGTTTCTCAACACATTGTCCACAGACTGTGGGTAACCCGCATCACTCAATCGGTGCGACGAGATCCATGTCTTCGAGGCAGTGACGCGGAGGTGGAGGATCTTGATCCGGTGCCAATGTGAGCTTGATCTCCAGCCCACACATGCTGCACCGGTACTTCACATTGATACGTCGCATCTCCCCAGCAGGTGGCGGTGGGGGCAGCGGCGTGGTCATACTGCGCAACATCCCAATGCCGGTTTTCCACAGGAAGTAGCCCAATACAAAGGCGCACCCCACCCAAAGAATTGTGGACAGAGCCGGCATCGGCTCAGCCCAAGCGTTCGATGATGGTGGCGTTGGCCATGCCGCCGCCCTCACACATCGTCTGTAGGCCGTAGCGGCCACCCGTGCGCTCGAGCTCGTTGAGCAGCGTGGTCATCAGTCGGGCACCTGAGCAGCCCAACGGATGGCCGAGCGCGATAGCGCCGCCGTTCTGGTTCACGCGATCCATGTCGGGGTGCAGTTCTTTCTCCCACGCCAACACCACCGAGGCGAACGCTTCGTTGATCTCGACGAGGTCGATGTCGTCGATGGTGAGACCGGCGCGCTGCAAAACTTTGTGCGTTGCCGGAATCGGTGCGGTGAGCATGTATCGCGGATCATCGCCAGCAAGCGAGAAGTTCACGAAACGAGCACGAGGGGTGAGGCCCAGCTCGTTGGCTTTTTCTTCGCTCATGATGAGAATGGCCGAGGCACCGTCGGTGATCTGCGAGGCGTTGCCTGGTGTAACGCGGCCACCTTCTTCGACTGGGCGGAACGACGGCTTGAGCATTCCGAGCGACTCCATCGTGGTGTCGCGCAGGCCTTCGTCGGTGGTCATCATGTTGCCCTCAGCATCGAGCACCGGCAGGATCTCCCGATCGAAGCGGCCCTCATTGGTAGCCCGCAACGCGTATGTCTGGCTGCGCAGACCGAACGAGTCCATGTCGTCACGGCTGATGTTCCACTTGTCGGCGATGAGTTCGGCCGAGATGCCTTGTGGCACAAGGCCACCCTGTGGTGCGTAGCGAGCACCAACGGCGGTGCCGAATGGAAACCCATACTTGCCATCGGCCATTGCCGAACCCATTGGCACACGGGTCATCACTTCGACGCCGGCAGCAACCACGATGTCGTATGCGCCAGCCATGACACCTTGTGCTGCAAAGTGCGCTGCCTGCTGTGATGATCCGCACTGGCGATCAATGGTGGTTGCAGGAACCGTGTCGGGCCAGCCGGCAGCAAGCACAGCGTTGCGGCCGATGTTGAATGCCTGTTCGCCCACCTGCATGACGCAACCCATCACGACGTCATCGATGAGGCCTGGATCGATGCCGGTGCGGTCGATGAGCGCCTTGAGTGTCTCGGCGGCGAGGTCTACAGGGTGCCAGTTCTTCAACTTGCCATTACGGCGGCCAAGCGGCGTTCGGATTGCGTCGACGATGACTGCGTTAATCATGGAAATACTCCTCGAGAGAGACCGTTGCCTTGGGGGAAGGCCGATCGTGCACTCGTGATTCTTATGCGCCGCCTACGACTACAACGAATCCAACAGGGGATCAGTTCGATCTGTGTAGAGCGCTCAGCGATTTTCGAGCAGCTTCGAAAGCACACGATGCATGTTGGCCACGTCGGTGTCGGTGAGATGCCCAGTGAACATCCGTTTCACCACGCGCAGGTACGTGGTGTTGGTACGGCGCCATGTCTCGCGACCTTCGCGAGTAAGCACGATGAGAACGGCGCGCTGATCGTCGGCGTTGCCACGATCGCGACGAACGAGGCCATCATCTTCCATTCGAGTGAGTTGGCGAGACAAACTCGAAGGTGTCGCAACGACGCGCTCGGCAAGGTCGAGCACCCGGAGTTTGCCGCCGGAGGCTTGCAACACATTGAGCACCTCGAACCAGGCCAGTGGCATCTCGCGTTCTTCATCGAGCGCAACGGTGAGGGCCCGATCGAGAATTGCGTTGGCCTCGCGAAACAAATGCAAGACAGCGAGGCGCTCTGGGTCTGGACCAGCCATTACGAGGCCACCTGCAACGGCGTGACTGAAAACCAGACATCCGACAAATGTGAACTCATGCGCGCATGCTACGCCTTGCGCGAGGCGCGGCTTGCCGTTTGCTCACAGAGCGGCAGAGGCTTCGATGGCATCGGCGAACGACAGTTTGTCGAGCAAGAACCGTCGACACTGCATCACGGGCTTGGGCATTGCAACACCAAGCGCGCCACGCAACTTTCCGTGCGATCCGTAGAGCGCAAGAAATGAACGATCGGCCACCGATCCCTTGACGATGCGCACGTCATCATCGCCAGCAGCGCGACCCAGAAACTGAAGTCGTGTTCCGTATTGCTCACTCCAAAAAAATGGGACAGCGCTGTACTCATCGGGCTGCTCGCCGCGTGACGTAGCGATGATGTTTTTGGCGACGATGAGTCCTTGCTCAGAGGCGTTGGTCCAATGCTCGACTCGCATCTCTTCGCCATCGAACTGAGGATTCGGCCAGCGCGCAATGTCGCCAGCGGCATACACGCCAGGTGCGCCAGCATTGAGTGTGGCGTCGCACACGATGCCGTCGCGCAACACAAGTGAGCTGCCGCTGAGCCAGTCGGTGACTGGCGTAACGCCAATGCCCACAACGATCACATCACTTGCCACCGACTCGCCACCACTCAGGCGAACCACCAACTCGGTGCCGTTGTGCTCGATGCCCTGCACCTGCACTCCGCAGCGCACAGGCACCCCGTTGTCGGTGTGTAATTGCGTAACAGCGAGGCCCATCTCGGCGCCGAGACCGCGCATCAGCGGCGCAGGCGCGCCTTCGAGCACCACGACCTCGTTGCCCAACATGCGCGCCGTCGCAGCGACTTCGAGTCCAATGAACCCGGCGCCGATAATGGTGACGCGCAGGTTGCCCGCAGCGATTCGAGCCCGCAGCGCTAGTGAGTCGTCGAGCGTGCGCAACTCGAAGATCGATTCGTGTTCGAGCTGATTGGGAAGGCGACGTGTTGCTGCGCCAGTAGCGAGCACCAATGCGTCGTACGACACCACCGAGTCGTCGCGCAAGGTGACCGCCTTGTCAGCTAATGAGAGCGCTGCCGCTGCGACACCGAGACGTAGCTGCAAGTGCAACTTCTCGAGTTCTTCGGGGCGCACCAACGCAATGCGATCCGGTTCCCATTCGCCCGACAAAACTTTCTTCGACAGCGGGGGCCGGTCGTATGGAGTGTGTGGCTCGGCGCCGATCAACGTGATGGCGCCATCAAATCCTTGAGCGCGCAACCCACCACACGCCCGAACTCCAGCGAGCGAGGAACCAACGACGACCACATGTTTCAACACGATGAGTAGGTTGCCACAAACGAGCCATCGATTTCTAAGAGTCGCCGCTAATGTCAGCGCCAGTCATGGAACCAGTCGCGATCACCAGTGCCGACGATCCCAGGGTGGCCGACTACATCGGTTTGCGCGACCCACAGCATCGCCAACGGCTTGAGGGCAATGAGTTCTTCATTGCTGAAGGCATCAACGTGATCGAGCGGCTCATCGCATCGAGTTACACGATGAGATCGGTGCTCGTCACCAACCAACGTTACGTACGCATGGAACCAATGTTGAGCAGGCTCGCATGCCCGGTGTACGTAGCCGGCCGCGATGTGCTCGCCGAAGTAGCCGGTTTCGATCTGCATCGCGGCGCCGTGGCATCAGCCGATCGCGGCACCCCCAGATCACTCGCCGACGTGCTGCAGCGCACTCGCACGATCGCCGTGCTCGAGGGCTTGAACGACCCCGAAAATCTCGGCGCCATCGCTCGGTCAGCTCGAGCACTTGGGGTCGACGCCCTCGTGCTTGACCCCACGTGTGCCGATCCGTTTTACCGTCGCACCGTGCGCGTCTCGATGGGAGAGATTCTGTTTCTACCCGTAGTGCGCTCGGTGCACTGGTCGGCCGATCTGCAACGTGTGGCCGATGCTGGATTTCGACTGATTGCACTCACCCCGTCGCCCACAGCCCAATCGATTCATGATGCAACCCGCACACCCAATGATCGAGTTGCGCTGTTACTTGGCGCCGAGGGTCCGGGCTTGAGCCAACGCGCGATGGCACTTGCCGAACGAGTTCGCATTCCGCTGCGCACCGATGCCGATTCGCTCAACGTTGGCCATGCAGCGGCCGTGGCGTTCGCGCTGTTGACGGCGCCCTAATCAAACTCGCTCTGCCAGGCCTGCCAACTCGGCATCATGTCGGGAAGCGTTCCCTTACCTGTTTGGCTCTGCGGCCAATTGGCTTCCGGCAACGCGTTGGGCCGGGTGAGCATGTCGGCCCCGTACCAAAGATGATGGCGGCGACGCACGAACGACCATCGCCCATCGCGTCGCTCATAGGTGTCGTGATACTCAATGACCTGAATGACCCATTCATCGCCGCGCTCGATCTCAGCGCGTGTGCCCACAATGCCCAATGCGTGGTCGGCATCGACCACATCGATCACGTGATTGCTCACTTGCAGAATGGTTCGATGACCATCGCGTAACTGCGCTGCCATGTTCTGCTTCAGCGCTTCGCGACCAACGTCGTCGCGCCCCACACGAACATCGGCAACAAACAGTTCGACCAGTGCGTCGAGATTGCGATGGTTCAGAGCAACGGCATAACGCGAAGCCAATTGGCGAATCTCTTCGCAGGCGATCAACCATTCAGTCGGGTTCGTGTCGCGAAGTGAAGTCACGCCCTACAGATTGCCACGTCGGCAACCACCACCTCAGTCGTCGGAGTCGTCGGAGTCGTCGGAGTCGTCAGAGTCGTCAGAGCCTGAGTTGCCCTTGCCGCTGCCCTTGCCGGAGCCCTTGCCGCGATTGTCATCAGATGACGACGAACCATCCGAGTGATCGTCCACAGTGGTTGTAGTGGGCAGCGAGTTACTCGGCCGATTTGGCCGATTTGGCCGCACCGTATTTGTCGGCGTCCCGAGTGGTGCACCATCGATTGACGAATCGACCTGTGTCTGCAGTTGGCCGTCGACCATAAAGGCGTTGAAGACAACCAGTTCGGTGTCTTTCACGAACTGCACGACAACCCAGTCGCCGGGACCTGAAATGCTTTGAACTGCCCAACCAGCGGCCGGTTGCACATCGCCGACGGTGATGACATCAGCGACGGTGGTTACTTGCACGGTTCCGGAATCACGCGCTGCAATCGGTGCCTGCTCGGAGGGAACCGACGACGAGACACTTGTTTCGGTCGACGAATCGGCATCGGGAACAGTCGCAAGCGTCGACTCAGTGGGGGGCAGGGTTGCCGAGATCGTAATGGCCTCGCGGGGCCGAGCGACATCGGTGAACACCGTGCTGTTGGCGAGCACACCAGCAGAACCTGCGCCGATGACTCCTACAACTGAGAGCGCGGTAACCCACGTATGCTTCACAACGGTTTGCTCCTGTGAGATTCTTGATTGCAACCATACGGAAAGAGCGCCGCTGTGTCTGCGTCTCGTTATCCAAGAATCATCCAATATTCGGTGTTTCGGCGAATCAACTCGTCGGCCAACGCAAGGATCAAGGCGTGCACATACTGCTTGTAGATGATGATCCGTCAATTGCAGCCTCGCTCAGCGATGCACTGGTCTACGCCGGGTATCAGGTAACCCACGTGGCAACCGGCGCTGCGGCTCTCGCTGCGACCGACTATCAGCTTGTACTTCTCGACCTCGGACTCCCCGATATGGACGGCACCGAGGTGTGCCGCAAGCTGCGCCAGCAGACCACAGCGCCAATCATCATCGTGTCGGCGCGCGATGGCGAGATCGATCGAGTCGTGGGTCTCGAAATCGGAGCCGACGACTACGTGGTGAAGCCATTCAGCACCCGTGAGCTGGTTGCACGAATTCGCGCAGTCAGCCGCCGCTCTGATGCCACCGCTGCCGCTCCGGCCGCCGACGCCGAGCAAAACGTCGGACGCTTACACATCGACCGCCGCTCGCGCCGCGTTTCGCTCGGCGACGAGGTCATCACGCTGACCGCTAAAGAGTTCGATCTGTTGGCCTTTCTTGCGCAAGACGCCGGCGCTTGCCTGGCTCGCCAAGACATCCTCGAAGCGGTGTGGGACACCAACTGGTACGGACCCACCAAGACACTCGATGTGCACATCGCATCTGTGCGCAAGAAGCTCGGCGATGCAGCGTGGATCGAGGCGGTGCGCGGCGTCGGGTTCCGCCTGCAGGACCCTGAATGAGCCGTCGGTTTCTGCTCGCAATCGTGGGCCTCACCATGTTGGTGTTGGCAGTTCACGACATTCCTCTGGCCGGCTACCTCAGCGCCGTCGAACGTGACCGACTCATCACGTCGCTCGAGCGCGACGCGTTCACCATCGCCGGCGTTGCGTCCGAAGATCTCGAGCCAGCGGCTTCGGGCGACTACGCCGGGTTGATCTCGCTGATCACTGACTACAGCAGCCGCGAGGGCGCCCACGTTGTGCTCACCGACGCCGCTGGCGTGGCGTTGGTGAGCTCTGATGCCGATGCCGACACCGGCCGCAACTTCTTCTCGCGACCAGAAATCGCCACTGCCTTGAGCGGCCAAGTGAGTACCGGCACTCGACGTTCCGAAACGCTCGGCTACAACCTGCTCTACGTTGCGGTGCCCATCTTCAACGGCAACTCGGCGGCGGGCGCTGTGCGCATCACGTTCCCGAAAAGCACCATCGACGCCAAGGTCAACACGCGCCTGTGGGGCCTGGCGCTGGTGGCGCTGATCTCGATGGTGCTCGCCGCCGGTGTGGGCATTGTGCTTGCTCGCACACTGAGCCAGCCGTTACGCAGCCTTGAGCACGCCACCGATCGCATGGCGCAGGGCAACCTGCAATCTCGCGCGCCCGATGGTGAAGGCCCACCAGAAATCCGCCAGTTGGCGCGTTCGTTCAATGTGATGGGGGGTCGGCTCGAGCGACTTGTCGATCGCCAACGCGCGTTTGCGGGCGACGCCTCGCATCAACTACGCACGCCACTCACCAGCCTTCGGCTTCGGCTACACACGGCGCTCGAACAAATGAACCATCAGACCGATCTCGCCAGCGCTCGCGAAAATGTTGAAGCGGCGCTCAACGAGTCATTCAGAATGCAGCGGCTGGTCGAAGGGTTGCTGTTGTTAGCTCGTGCCGATGGCGCCGACTTGCCACGCGTGCGAACCGACCTCGCTGCAGTGTTGGCTACCCGCGCCGAAGAATGGGAACCACTCGCCACCGAGCGCAGCATCGAGGTGGTTTTCAACGCTCCAAAACCCATATGGGTGTTGGCAGTTGAGGGCAGCATCGAACAGATCATCGATAACTACGTAGACAATGCTCTCGACTACGCGCCAGCGGGTTCGCAACTTGAGCTGCACGCACAGGTCGTTGGTCAGACTGGCCAACTGCGTGTGGTCGACCACGGACTCGGCCTGTCGCCAGCCGAACGTGGTCGCGCGTTCGATCGTTTCTGGCGGGTGACCGACCAAGAGCGCGACGGCACTGGGCTTGGCTTGGCCATCGTGCAACAACTCGCCGATGCATGCGGCGGCACCGTTGAACTTCGCGAGACGCCCAACGGCGGTGTCGATGCCGTCGCCAACTTTGAGTTGGCCCCACTAACTGAGCCTCAGCGCTTCGTGTTTCCAGCGCCGAAAATCTGATTAAGGCGAACCGACCGCCTCAGAGCGAGACGGGACCTGTGCGAGTGAGATCGTCGGCTGTCATCATGGCATCGACCATCGTGCTCACCATCTGATTCCGAGCACCCGGATCACGCCCGTCGACGGCCAGATTCACCAGCTCGTTCGGGTCGGCGATGAGGTCGTATAACGACTCATGTCCACCGCTGTCTCGGCTGTAGCGATGAGTCTCGGTAACCACCGTGCGAATCTTGAGAGGTAACAAAGGGAGGACCTCAGCAATGGGAAAGTCGTCTTCGACCAGCACGTGGTCGCGCACCGAGGCGTACGCATCGTCGAGAAGCGGCACAAGGCTCACTCCTTGCATGCCGTGGAACTCGGGCACACCGCACAGGTCGAGGACGGTATGAGGAAGGTCGATACTGGCAGCCAGCGCATCGGTGCGATGACCGGCGCGGCCAGGTACGTTCACGACGAGCGGGACCTTCAGACAACCTTGGAAATGCATGCCTGACTTCAGCATGATCCCGTGGTCGCCCATCATGTCGCCGTGGTCGCTGGTGAAGATAACGATGGTGTCTTCCGTGGCCCCGAGACGCTCGACGGCGGCAAGAATCTTGCCGATGCCGTCATCGATGGCCTCGATCATTCCGTAGGTCGCGGCTATTGCTGCTCGGGTCTGACCCGGTGTCGGACCAAAAGGCACGACATATTGCCCGTGGCCACCCATTTCTGGCCCCATCTTCTTGATGGTGCGGATGTGCTCGGGCCAGTCATTGCCTGGATCATCGAATGTCGAAGGGAGATCGATCTCGTCCGGATGATGACGGCTGAACCACGGTTCGGGCGGAGACAGTGGGTGGTGGGGATCAGGAAAGGAGCACCAGACCATCCAAGGGACGTCTGCGCCGTCGGCCTGCTCGATCGCCTCGATGGTGCGCTCGGTCACAAACGCCGTGGAGTAGGCATCTTCGGCGAACGGCGCCGGATGGATCTGCCACCACTCGGGTGACCGCCCCGCTATATCGGCCGAAGGGTCGAGGCCACTGCGCAGTACCTCGTGGCTGACTCCGCGATCGCGGGCCCACAGGTAATGGTGTGCGCCGGCGAAGGAACCATGGCCCACGGCCAGCTCGATGTGATTGAAGCCATAGAAGTCGTCGGGGTCGGGCGGGTTGCCCGATTCGTATCGCTCCTGATGCTCCAAGGTGTCCCACCCCTCATCAAAGACCGATCTCACACCCGGGTTTTTGCCGAAATCGACAACTGCAGCGCGGCTCTCGCCGTGCTGCAGGTGGGACTTACCAATCAATGAAGTGCGCCAACCGGCGTCGCGAAGTTGGCCGACAAACGTGGTGACGTTGGGGTCAAGGGACCGGTCGTTGAAGATGACACCATGCGCCGAAGGCATGCGGCCGGTCATGATGGTCGACCGGTTGGGCATGCAGACCGGATTGTTCGCATAGGCCCGGTCGAAGACAGTTCCAGATTCGGCGATGCCATCGATGTATGGCGTGCGCACCACCGAGTTTCCAGCGAATCCGAGGTGATCCGCTCGGAGTTGATCGCAAATGATGAACAACACATTCGGGCGGGAGAGATCAGACTGGCTCACGATGTCTTCCTTGGCTCTGACGTGTCCCGACCGCCACGGGTCTATTGACAACAATGGTGGAGACGATGGGAATCGAACCCACGACATCTACCTTGCAAAGGTAGCGCTCTGCCAACTGAGCTACGTCCCCCTTAGGGAAGCATTACGTTACCGTGCCGACTGCGTGGTGCGAACTACTTTTTCCGTAGTGTGTGAAAATGGCACGACTTGAGTTCGGCACCTTTCTGGCGCCACACCACCCTTTGGGCGAAAGCCCTACCCGCCAATTCCAGCGCGATCTCGATTTCGCTGAGCATCTCGACCGCTGGGGATTCGAGGAGTTTTGGTGCGGGGAGCATCACAGCACCGGCTGGGAAATGATCGCGTCACCCGAAATGTTCTTGGCTGCAGCAGGTCAGCGCACTCACAACATCCGCCTCGGCACCGGCGTTATTTCACTGCCGTACCACCACCCCTTCAATGTGGCGCAGCGCATGGTGCAGCTTGACCACATGACTCA
>CAMASN010000051.1 GCA_945861025.1 Ferrithrix thermotolerans DSM 19514 | reverse complement strand
GCCACGAAGGGATCGAGCGAGTGGTGTCCGCCACGGCTCAGCCACTTGGCTGATGGAAACGGGTGGTCGGTGACGAACACCGCGTGGAACCCGGCAGCCTCGGCGCTCTGGCTCACTGTGGTGATGGCCGCGGCCGTGGCCAATTCGGGGTGCGCCGGCAGGCGGTCGGTCGGCAGACCAAGAGAGATGAGCATCGTCGGAGCATAGAATCCGAGAGCTGTCAGGGTTCACTTGGTAGACATTGCTGAACACAAATTTGTTGATCGAGCGCAGTCGATGCGTCGATGAAAAGGAGACAAGTCATGGGTGCACTCACCGGCAAGGTTGCCATCGTCACTGGAGCCGGGCAGGGCGTTGGCCGTTGCCATGCTGAGTTTCTTGCCTCCGAAGGCGCAGCGGTCGTGATCAACGACATCACCGATCGCGCCGAAATTGTTGCTGCTGCAATCGTGGCCTCTGGCGGTCGCGCTGTTGCCCACCGCGGCAGCGCAAGCAGCTGGACCGATGCCGAAGCCCTCATTCAGTGCGCCGTTTCTACGTTTGGTGACCTGCACATCCTGGTCAACAACGCTGGCTTCTTGCGCGACGCGATGGTGTTCTCGATGGACGAGTCACAGTGGGACGCCGTGGTCGATGTGCACCTCAAGGGTCACTTTGCACCAAGCCATTTCGCGGCCGTGTATTGGCGTGCCCAATCGAAGCTGCTGGGCGAGGGTGCCGTGCTGCCGCAGCGACGCATCATCAACACCACCAGCGAAAGCGGCCTGTTTGGTGGCCCCGGTCAGAGCAACTACGGCAGCGCAAAGGGTGGCATCATCACGATGACCCTCGTGCATGCACGCGAGTTGCAGCGGCTCAATGTCACGGTCAACGTGATTGCTCCTCGAGCACGCACACCAATGACCGAGGTCAATCCAAAGTTCACCAAGCCCGAAACCGGCTTCGACAAATACGACCCCGCCAACGTGAGCCCAATGATTGCGTTCCTCGCAAGTGATGCGGCCAGCGATGTCAGCGGCCAGGCGTTCATTGTGCTCGGCGATCAGGTGCACCGCATTCAGCCCACCACCATCCTTGCCTCGGTTACTGCCGGCGCTACTCGGTGGAGCGTCGATGGGCTCATCGCCGCCAAGGACCAACTGTTTGCAGGCGCCCCAAGTGGCGTGCCTGTGTGGGGTGGCCCGCCGATGTAGGTAGGCGCGCTGCTGTAACTCTCAGCGGCCAGTGAGCGAGCGATACACCAGCATTGCCAGTGTGTCGCGCATCGAGCTTGAGGGCGCTCCGCGTCGGGCGATCTCATTGCGATACGGAAGCAGTCGCTCGATCATCGCAATCATCGCGGTGGCAGTGACAAACGGGTGCATCTCAGCGGGCAGACGTTGGGCCGCTTGAGCCTGCTCGACCATCTGACCCATCGAGGGGATGAGCACGAGGTTGGCTCGTGATCGGGCCTCGCGAAACGCAGCGTTACCTTCTTCAGCTTTCAGGTTGCGTACTCGCAGCACCGCGCTGTGGTCGTCCCAAAACGTGATGTAGGCATCGACAAACGCTTGAGCGCGCTCTAAGCCATCGCCGTCTTGCCACGGCTCAGTGAGGTGTGAAACGAGCGGTGCTTCGTCGAGCGTGGCCAGCTCGGCAAGGGCCAAGATGGCGGCGTCGACGTCGACAAAGTACTGGTAAAACGTGGCAGGCGACGAGCCGATTTCGCGGGTGATGTCGACAATGCGCAACTCAAGCACGCCAGCCTCGGACAGCAATTTCGCCGTGGCCTCAAGCAGTTTGGTTCGAGTGGTTTCGGCCCGTGAGCCAAGAACGCGACCGCCGGCACCCAGAATGGTCTTGTTCGGACGTGCCACGCTTCTCCCTTGAAAGTTCTATGAACCGTACACGGGAGTGGGGTCGGGAGCCGACTGCAGCAGATCGCTGACCAGCGGTCCGATCTCGGCCGGCTCGAATCGGGCGCCCTTGTCGAACACCGCGCCGTGGTGCCAGCCGTCGGCAACGCTGAGTTGGCCGCCAGCAATTTCGAACATGCGGCCCGATACGCCACATAACTCGGAGCCGAGCCACACCACCAGTGGGCTGATGTTGGCGGGGTCCATTGAGTCGAAGCCTTCTTCGGGCTTGCGCATCATGTCGGCAAACGCTTCTTCGGTCATGCGGCTGCGCGCCGAAGGGGCGATGCCGTTGACGAGAATGCCGTAACGGCCGAGCTCTTGCGCGGCCACGATGGTGAACCCAGCAATGCCAGCCTTGGCTGCTGAATAGTTGCCCTGTGAGACGCTGCCAAAGAGGCCAGCCCCCGACGATGTGGTGACGACGCGAGCCTGCACCGGTGACCCAGCTTTGACCTGCGCACGCCAGTAGTCGATGGCGTGACGAACTGGGCAGAACATGCCGCGCAGATGCACCTTCATCACGGCATCCCACTCGTCGACCGACATATTGACGATCATGCGATCGCGCACGATGCCTGCGTTACACACCACGGTGTCGAGACGACCGTAGACCTCGATGGTCTGGGCGATGAGGTGTCCAGCCTGATCCCAATCGCTGATGTCGTCGCCGTTCACGATGGCGTCTCCGCCAAGCGAGCGAATCTCTTCGACCACTTCTTGCGCAGGTGACAAGCTGCCACCGCTGCCGTCGAGCTCGGCACCCACGTCGTTGACCACGACCTTGGCGCCCTCGGCCGCAAACGCCATTGCGTGAGCGCGGCCAAGGCCACGTCCGGCTCCGGTGATGATGACAACTCTGTTGTCGCAGATACCCATGATGGCCTCCTACAACGCTGCCGAAAATGCGGCAGCGTGTTCGTCGCTGTTTCCGAAGTGGGTGTCGAGCACACACGCGCGTTTCCAGTACCGCTGTGCATCGACCTCCCAAGTAAAGCCCATACCGCCGTGCACCTGAATGCCGGCCTTGCCGCAGAAGAGGGCGCTGTCGCCAGCAAGCATCTTGGCCATGCGCGCGGTCTGCATCAGGTCGGTGCTGTCGCCGCGGCCGTCGATGTTTACCGCTGCGGCGTACACCGCTGCGCGAGTGACCTCGGCCTTGGTGAGCATGTCGGCGAGCAGATGCTTCACGGCCTGGAACGAACCAATGGGCCGACCGAATTGCTCGCGCTGCATCGCGTATTGCTTGGCGAGGTCGATGCTGGCGAGGCACAGACCCAGTTGCAGCGCTGCGGTGAGCACCATGCCGTCGCGGTGCCAGATGTGCGCGGTGGCCGCGTCGGCGATGAGTTCGCCCTGAGGCAGGTGGCTGACCGCAGTGATGGGTGTGAGTGCGTCGAGCGGACGCTCGGCATGCACGCCGACAACCTCGGCGGGGTTCACCACGAAGAGACCTTCGGGGCGTACCACGACGAGATCGTCGAGCGATGCGAGGTGCTCGGCAATATTGACGGGTTCGCTGGGCTCGATGAGACCAACGATGCGTGAGCCGTTGGCGGCCGCTGGCATCCGTGTTGCCGCGAGGTGCGAGGCCACGAGCGGACCAGCGACTAGCGACCGGCCAAGCTCTTCGAACGCGAGCACTGACTCGGTCATGCCGAAGCCATCGGCGCGCAGGCTGAACACACCCACGGCGCCAAGCTCTTGCCACAGCGCACGATCGAGTGCGCCGCCGGTTTCTTCGTTGGAGCGCACGACATCAATAGTGCAGCGGCCGGTGAGGAACGAACGTATGCCCTCTTGTAGCGAGCGTTCGTCGTCGTTGAGTTCGAAGTCCATTCGCGTCAGCGCTCCTTTGGAAGGCCAAGAATGCGCTCGGCCACAATGTTGCGCTGCACCTGTGAGGTGCCCGCAGCAATGCCGAGCGAAAGGGCATGAATGCGCCCATGCACATGAGCGTGCGTGGGTAGGTCGCCGATGTCGTCGATGCTCAACGATGCGCGGTCGAGCAGGTGCATTGCGAGTTCGCCAAGGCGTGTACGAAGCTCGGCATAGGCCAGCTTGAACACGTTGCCACCAGGACCCACAAGGCCGGTGCGCTGAGCTTGGCTGATGTTGCGCTTGGTCAGTGCCCACAGCGCATCGAGTTCGGCGCAGATACGGCCGATGTCGCGGCGTAAACCAGCGTCGTCCCATGCAGTGACACCGTTGCGGGTGATCCGCTTGGCGAGTTGGGCGAGGTCTCGGGCGAGTTCCATCGACTGCAACATCTCGCTCACAAACGCAGTGCCGCGCTCGAAGCTCAGCGTGACCATCGCAACGCGCCAGCCGTCGTTTTCGTCGCCAACGCGGTTGGCTACGGGCACACGCACTTCGTCGAAGAACACCTCGCAGAATTCGGTGCTGCCCTCGAGTGTGCGCAGCGGGCGCACATCCATTCCGGGCAATCCCATCGGCACGATGAGCCACGTAATTCCGCGGTGCTTGGGCACGTCGGTGTCGGTGCGCACGAGCATCTCGCAGTAGTCGGCGGTGTGGCCGAAGCTGGTCCAAATTTTTTGTCCGTTGATGACGTAATCGTCGCCATCGCGAATGGCTCGGCAACTGAGGCTGGCCAAGTCGCTGCCAGCACCCGGCTCGCTGAAGCCCTGACACCAGATGTGCTCGCCTTTGAGAATGGCGGGCAGGTGGAATGCTTTCTGCTCGGCTGAGGCCTCGGTGATGAGGGTGGGGCCGGCGTGCAGCAGACCAACGAAGTTCTGGCCGACATATGGGGCGCGGGCGCGTTCGGTCTCTTCGAGAAAGATGAGGTGCTCGGTTGGGGTGGCGCCAAGACCGCCGTATTCACGGGGCCAGTTGATGCCAGCGAAGCCCGCATCGAACAGCATGCGTTGCCACATCGAGTCGTACTCGCGGCGACCGATCCAGTCGTTGCGATGCGGCTCGTGAGGCAGCTGTGGAATGACCGAGCTCAGCCAGTCGCGAAGCTTCAGACGGAACGAGTTTTCGGCATCGGTAAATTGCAGATCCACGCAGAGTTCTCACTTCGATCGGGTCATCAAGAACGTGGGCGAGCGTATCTGACGATGCGTCAGAAAGCCTTACTGTTGGGGCTGAGCGGGTGTTGGCGCAACCACTGGTTTACTAGCAGGCGAGGCCACCATCGACGCTCACAATGGAGCCAGTCATGAATCGTGCCTGCTGAGAAGCAATGAAGGCGAATGCCTCGGCCATTTCGGACGGCTCGGCTTGACCCATTGGCGACATCATCTTCGACATCTCACGGAAGTCGGCGCCTTCGGGCAAGGTGGTAAACGAGTTGACGATGTTGGTGTTGGTGCCGCCGGGGGCTACAGCGTTAACGCGCACGTTCTTGCCGCGGTACTCGAATGCCAAGGCTCGGGTGAGTTGCACCACGCCACCCTTGCTTGAGCAGTAGGCAGCGCTCCAGGGTAGGCCCATCAGACCGGCGTTCGAAGCCGTGTTCACGATGACACCGTTGCCGGTTTCGAGCAGATACGGCAGCGCGTAGCGGCACATGTAGAACGTGCCGTTGAGGTTCACGCCAACGATGCGGTCGAACCAGTCGGGGTCTTCTTCGTGGGTCCAAGCGAAGTGGCCGATGCCTGCAATGTTGAGCAGGATGTCGATGCCGCCCATTGCTGCTGCAGCGGTGTCGACCACTGACTTCACGGTGGCTGAGTTCGAGACGTCGCACACGTATGCGTATGCAGTGCCGCCATCGGCGGTGATGGTGGCGGCGGTCTCGTCGGCACCCTTGAGATCGAGGCATGCCACGGTTGCGCCTTCGGCGGCAAACAGCAGTGCGGTGGCGCGGCCAATGCCCGAGCCAGTGCCAGTAATGATGACGCGCTTACCTGTGAAACGACTCATGCCGTGCCTCCGTAAATGGTTCGTAGATCTTTCTTCAACACCTTGCCGCTGGGATTACGTGGCAGCGATTCCACGATCTCGAGTTGCTCAGGAACCTTGTGCATCGAGAGTTGTTGTCCACGCAGGTAACTCACCATGTCGGGCAGCGTGAGTGTGGAGCCTGGCTTGCATACCACGACAGCGCAGGCCCGTTCGCCGCTGGCGGCATCGGGCAACCCGATGACAGCGGCATCGAGCACGCTGGGGTGGGCATACAGTAGGTCTTCGATTTCTTTGGCCGAGATGTTCTCGCCCTTGCGAATGATGATGTCTTTGAGGCGACCCGTAATGCTGACCCAGCCGCCTTCGTCGATGATGCCGAGGTCGCCGGTGCGGAACCAACCGTCGGGGTCGAACGCTTCATCGTCGAGTGAGCTATCGAGATAGCCGAGGCAGACCTGCGGGCCACGCACCTGCAGTTCGCCTTCTTCGTTGGCGCCGCAGACGTGACCGTCGATGATCGCTCGGATCTCAACATCGGGACACGCCCGACCGTCGGTGGTTGCCTTCTTGTCGTCGGGATCATCGACATGCACCATCGTGTTGATTGGTGCTTCGGTGAGTCCCCATCCGCCGATGAGCGGTGCATCCATTTCGGCCATCATCTCGGCGTGCAAGGTCTTCGGCTTGGGGGCGCCGCCGCCGTTGAAGATACGCACGGTGGGCATGAGCGTTTCGCCAGCGGGCAACTGCCGTTGAGCATTGAGGTAGGCCAACCAGAACACGGTGCCAGCGCCAGCGCACGTGACGCCGTGCTCGCCCAACCAGCGTGGTGTGTCGGCGGGACTGAAGGTCTCGACCATCAGCAGTTCGACGCCCGTTTGCATGGCGTTGAAGAGCCAGACCAAGCCTCCCACGTGGGTGATGGGGAAGACCACAGCGGCCTTATCGAGGGGGCCTACTTGCATGCTCCATTGCATGCCGTTGTTGGCTGCCGACATGCTGCGGTCGCTATGTTTGGCGCCCTTGGGGTCGGCCGTGGTGCCCGACGAATAGAACAGCCACCGAAGCTCGCCGAACGCAGCAACGTAGGCGGGCAAGGTAGCGGGGTCGCCTTCGGCAAGAGATGGGTCGGCGACGATGATTTCGACACCGCGATCGGCGGTGGCTTCGGTAACCATCGGCACGTAATCGAAGCCGCGAAACGTACCCGGCACGATCATCACTTTGCAGTCGCTTTGGCGGGTGATGAAGGCGACTTCGCGAGTTCGGTAGATGGGCAGAATCGGGTTCTGGATAGCGCCGAGTCGCGACAACGCAGCAGCGAGCACCAGCGACTCAAATCGTGACGGAAGAATCCACGACACATTGGTGCCGAGGCCAATGCCATGCGCGGCCAAGCCGGCGGCAACGCGCTCGCTCCATGCGCGGTATTCGCCGAACGTGAGGGTGCGGCCCTTTTCGTCGATTGCCATCCGCTTGTTTGGCGTGGCATCGGCGCGTTCGCAGATGAGCTGCCACAGAGTCTTGCCCGTGGTGTCGATGAGCGCGGTGGTCAAGGTGTCCATTGTGCGGCCTCCTCTTGGGCGCGTGATTGCAGAGCGAGTTTGTCGATCTTGCCGATGGAGGTGAGCGGCAACTCGTCGAGCACCACCAGGCAGTCGGGCGCCTTGTAGGCCGCGAGATTCTTCTTCACAAACTTGCGCAGATCGCTGAGGCTCAGTTCGGCCGAACCGCGAGGCACTGCGAACAACACGCCGATCTCGCCAAGGCGGCCCTTCACGGGAACGCCAACTACAGCAGCGCCAGCGAGCTTGCGGTACGCGCCGAGACAGTTCTCGATCTCGATGGGATACACGTTGTTGCCGCCGCGGATGTACATCTCGGTGTTGCGGCCGACCAAGCGAAGATTGCCGTCGGCGCCCATCCAGCCAAGGTCGCCAGTGTGCAGCCAACCGTCGCTGTCGATGGCTTCGGCGGTGCGCTCAGGGTCGTTCCAGTAGCCGCGCATCATCGCCCGGCTACGCAGGCACACGGTGCCAATGAAGTCGACGCCGCGGCCGGTGAGCTCGGTGCCAAGTTCGTCGACCAGCTTCAGGTGCACGCCGCCGTTGGGTCGACCAACGGTGTTGCAGATGACTTCGTCGCTGTCTTTGAGGCGTGTGCCGGTAGCAACGCATGATTCGGTGCTGGCGTAACGCACAACGACCGGGCAGCCCAACTTGGTGCGCATCTCGGCCACCAACTCGGGAGGAATGCGTGCGGCGCCAATGCCGGCGATGCGCAAACTCGACACGTCGGTGGTTGCGAAGTTGGGATGATCGAACATCATCCGGTATTGCGTGGGCACGCCCTGGCACACCGTGACGCGCTCGGTGCTGATGAGCGAGAGTGCCTCGGCTCCGGTCCACGGTGATGGCACCACGATGGTGGTGATGAGGTGCATCAGTTCGTCCCAGATGCGGGTCATTGCACCAACGTGGGCAAAGGGCAACGGTGACAAACGGCGATCGCCGGCCTCGCTCAGCGGGGCGGCGCCGTGGGTCATTGAGCGCAGGCACGAATGGTCGAACCATGCACCTTTTGGAAAGCCGGTGGTGCCGCCGGTCCACACAATGGCCACCGGATCGGTTGCCTCAAGCGCTACTCGTCGACGAAGTGGATCTCCGCCCGATGCGGCCGGAAGAGGACCATCGAATGTGAAACGAGGCGAGCACTGCGCCGCGATGTGCTCGATCTCGGCGGTGCCCAGCCTTGGATTGATGCCGGTGGCAACGCCGCCTGCGCGAACGATTGCTTGATATGCAATTGCGTAGTCGATGCCGCTGGCCAACTTGATGCCGACGACATCGCCCTTGGAAATGCCGTGGGTATCGATGAGCCATCCCGCCAGTGCGTCGGCCTCGGTGGCCCATTGGGCAAACGTGAGCCGACGACCTTCGTGCACATACGCTTCTCGGTCGCCGTGTTTGGTAACGACTTCGTCGAACAGATCGACAATGGTGGCAAAGTCGCCGGTAATTGGGTCCATCAGAAGGTGAGCACGCCTCGCGCGATTGTGCCGCTCTCGAGGCCATGAACTGCGTCTTGCCATTGCTCTACGGGGAAGGTCTGCGACACGAGTTCGTCGAGCAAGATCTCGCCGCGGCGGTAGAGCTCGATGATGCGCGGAATATCGCGGTGCGGCGAGATGGTGCCGTAGCGGCAACCAATGATGCCACGGTCTACCTGTGTGAGGCGGCCGTAGAGTCCATGGAACTCGGTGGTCTGACCCGACACGCCGATGACCACGACGGTGCCTTCCCAGTCGAGCGATTCGAGTGCGTTGTAAGTGACTGCTGGGTGAGCCACACAGTCGAACGCCCAGTTCACGCCGCCGCCGTTGAATGGGCCGCGGGGCATCTCACTGTTCCATGGCACCAACGCCCCAATGGCGGCAACCACGTCGTCGCGCTTGCCATCGATGAAGTGAGTTGCGCCGAATTGCTTGGCGAGCGCTTCTTTCTCGGGCACGGTGTCGATAGCGATGATGGTGGTTGCGCCCTGCACCTTGAGGGCTTGAATCACGTTGAGGCCAACGCCGCCAACGCCAAATACGGCAGCGGTTTGGCCGCGCTGCACGTTGGCGCGGTTGAACACTGCACCCATGCCGGTGACCACACCGCAGCCCACTAAGGCAGCCGATGTGAGTGGAACGTCGTCGGGGATCTTCACGCACTGAATGTCGCGAACTACGGTGCGCTCGGCGAACGCGCTGGTTGCAGCGAAGTTGTAGATGGGCTGACCATCAAGGGTGAACGGCTGGCTCCAGTTGGCCAAGGTCTGGCGGCAACCGGTGGGTCGGCCGCTGGCGCACGGTGCGCAGAACCCGCACGCAGCAAGTGTGGCGATGATCACGTGGTCGCCTGGCTTCACGTGGGTGACAGCATCGCCCACCTGAGCCACGATGCCTGCGCCCTCGTGTCCGCACACGCCCGGTGATGGCACCGGATAAAGACCGCTCATGTACGACAGGTCGCTGTGGCACAAGCCAGCAGCACCAATTTCGACGACAACGTCGCGTGGCCCGGGAGCGCGCAGCGTGAGGCCGTCGACAAACTCGGTCGTGGTGCCGTTAAAGACAATGCCGCGCATAAGAACCCCCAAGAGTGAGCGGTGAGACCGCAACGATAGTCGTACTCAATTCGGCGGCCGCACACGGACCGGCCGAGTGCGTTACTTCAGATGATCGATGTGCAGCATCTTGATGGCGTTGCCGCGCACCAACTTGTAGACCACTTCATCGGAGAGATGCGCCATCTGCTCAGTTGCAATCTTGGCGGTGTTCGGCCACGTGCTGTCGCTGTGCGGGTAATCGCTCTCGTAGGTCACGTTGTCGACGCCGATGGCATCGAGGTTCTTCAGACCGTGTGGGTCGTCGAAGAAACAACCGTAGACGTGGCGCTTGAACAACACACTCGGTGGCTCAAGCACTTTGTCGGCGATGCCGCCCCAGCCGCGGTTCTCTTCCCACACGCTGTCTGCGCGCTCGAGAATGTATGGGATCCAGCCGATCTGGCCTTCGCTGTAGGCAATGGTGAGGTCGGGGAACTTTGTGAAGAGGCCACTCATCAACCAGTCGACCATGCTGAAACAGCAGTTCGCGAACGTGAGCGTGGAGCCAACGGCCGCTGGTGCGTCGGGCGAGGTAGATGGCATCTTTGAGCCGCTACCGATGTGCATGTTGATGGTGGTCTGCGTCTCGTTGCAGGCATCGAAGAACGGCAGCCAGTAACCATCGGCGTCGTGGATACTGGGCAGACCGAGGTTGGCTGGAATCTCGCTGAAGCACACGGCGTGCACACCGCGTGCAGCGTTGCGGCGAACTTCGCGTGCTGCCTCAACCGGGTCCCACAAAGGAATCAGCGTGAGCGGCAGCAAACGCCCGCCCGAGAGCCCGCACCATTCTTCGACCATCCAGTCGTTGTATGCCTGCACGCACAACAGCCCGAGTTCTTTGTCGGCAGCCTCGGTGAAGGTCTGGCCGCAAAAGCGAGGGAAGGTGGGGAAGCACAACGACGCTTCGATGCCGTTGATGTCCATGTCGGCGAGGCGTTCGGGTAGCAGGTACGAACCTTGACGCATCTCGTCGTAGGTGATGCCCTTGAGCGTTACATCGTCGCGCGAGAAACCAACGGCGGTGTCGAGTCGGGTGAGTGGACGACGAAGGTCTTCGTAGAACCACCAGTCGACGAGCTCGCCGGGATCGCCCTTGTCTCCGGGGATCGCGGTGAACTTGCCGCCAATGAAGGTCATTTCTTTGACGGGACGTCGTTCGATTCGGGGACCGATGTCTCGGTACTTCGAGGGCAAACGGTCGGACCACACTGTGGCTGGCTCGATGACATGGTCATCGACCGAGATGATCTTGGGCATTTCGCGCATGCTTGGCACTGTAGCATCGGTTTCTGACGGTCTGTCAGATTCGAGCAAACAGTGGCTCGAACGGTGTTTCTTGGGGGTTTGTTGATGGGTGTGCCGACAGGTTTCAAGAACTGTGTAGCGCTGGTCGTGCGCATCGATCCTTCGACGCGATAGGACCTAGTGATGTTGTCTCCTGATGCATTCCGACTCGACTCGAAAGTGGCCCTCATCACTGGCGCCGCACAGGGCCTTGGCCGCTCGATGGCGCTCGCGTTCGCGCAGTACGGCGCAGACCTGTTGTTATGCGACCGCAAGGTCGACGAGCTCGCCGATACAGCGCAGGCCGCCCGCGAGCTTGGAGCCAACGTGGTCACCGAGATCCTCGATGTTCGCGATACCGCTGCGGTGAACCAATGGGTCAGCGCACTTGACCGCATTGATGTGCTCATCAACAACGCTGGCGGCACCTTCCACGGCGCCTTTCTCGATGCCAGCGACAAGGGTCAGCGATCGTTGGTCGACGAGAACTTCACCAGCGTCACCAACTTCGTGCGCGCCTCCGTGCCGCGCATGGCTGCGGGTTCGTCGATCATCAACATCACCTCGGTCGAGGCCTATCGGGCGGCTCCCGGATTCGGTATCTACGGGGCGATGAAAGCAGCGGTCGAGCATCTCAGCCGCACGTTGGCCCTCGAACTCAGCGTGCAAGGAATTCGCGTGAACACCATTGCCCCCGACGGTCTGCCAACGCCTGGCGATGCAGGGCTCATTGTTGGCGACGACGATTACGGCAAGAAGCTCGCACTCGGATGGGGAACCAGCGACGACATCAGCGGGGCCGCAGTGTTCTTGGCCTCGTCGGCAAGTCGTTACATCACGGGCACAACGGTTCATGTCGATGGTGGCTCCGATGCATCCCGCGGCTGGCATCTCGACTCCAAGGGAAATTGGGTGCCATGAAAATCACACGTGTTACGGCAGACTTGGGGGCCGACATCACCGATGTCGATGTCTCGCTCGCCGATGAATCAATCATCGAGGCCATTCGCGCCGCAGCGATTGAGCACTCGGTGGTGATGATCCGCGATCAACACCAACTCGGTCTCGATGGCCTCGAGGCGTTTACTCAACGCCTCGGCACCCCAATCGACACGCCCTACGTACAGCCGATGGCCGATCGGCCCAATGTGGTTCGCGTGGTCAAAGAGGCTGGCGAGCGTGCGCTCAATTTCGGCGGCGGCTGGCACACCGATCTCAGCTATCTCGCTGCGCCGCCAAGCTTCACCTTGCTGTATGCCACCGATGTGCCTCCTTACGGTGGAGACACGGTGTGGTCGAACCAGGTGCGTGCGTTTCAAACGTTGTCAGCCGGCATGCAGCAGACCTTGCTCGGCATGCGTGCCGTGCACTCTGCTGGCCGCCCGTATGGCACCGGCGGCGTCTACGACATCACCCAACGCGGACGCACGATGACCATCCTGCCGAGTCCCGATGCGTATGCCGAACAAGAGCATCCGGTGGTCACCGCCCATCCGGTCAGTGGCTTACCGGTGCTGTTCTTGAACAGTGGCTATGTCACTCGGTTTGCCGATTGGGCGGCGCACGAGTCACAGCCCTTGCTCACGTATCTCTACATGCAGAGTCAGCGCGAATCGAATGTGTGCCGCATGCGTTGGACCAATGGCACGCTAGCTATCTGGGATAATCGAGCCACTCAGCACAACGCCATCGACGACTACGCCGGGTTCCGTCGCGAGTTGTACCGAACCACCGTTGCCGGCGACGCTCCAGTCGCGTATCGGGGCTAGCTCAAGCTCAGGCGTCGACAACCGCGGTGATCAGATCGAGCATCGCTGGGTCGGCAGAGGCAGGCACCAAGATCAGTTCGTCGCACCCAATGGCAGCCATTGCGTCGATGGTGTCGCGTAGACGTTGTTCGGAGTGCATGGTCAACGAGTCGGCCACCATGCGCGCAATGTTGCTGCCGAACACGTCGAGGTATTGCAGTGCAAAGTTCTTAAGTGTCTGTTCGGCTTCGTCGCCGAGCGACACGAACACTCCGGTGGTCAGGCGAGGCCGATCGGTGCGTCCAGCGTCGAGCCACGCCTGCTCGGCGATGCGGAACTGACGCGCAGACTCATCGGCATCTCCGCCGAGGGAGAAACCACTGATGCCGTCGGCCCACTGCGCGGCGCGCTTCAACGATTTGGGACCCATGCCGCTGCACAGAATTGGTGGTCCGCCCGCCTGCACTGGCGTGGGTCCGATGGGGTTGCCGTCGGATGCGACGCCGCCCGCCCACAAGCGACGCAGTTCGGCCACGGCCGAGTCGAGCCGGCTGTGGCGTCGATCGAATGGCGCTCCGAGTGCGTCGTAATCTTGCTGGCGCCCGCCAACGCCGACGGCAATGTCGACTCGACCGTCAGACAACACGTCGATGGTGGCTAACTGTTTGGCCAACATCGCGGGGGCATGCCACGGCGCGACCGCGAGGTTGAAGAACACCCGCACCCGCTCGGTGAGCATGGCTGCGGCAGTGCATAGGGTGATGCCCTCGAGGTTGTGGAACGTGATTCGCTCGCCAGCCGAGATCGATGAATACGGTCCGTCGTCGATGCCTTTGCACCATGCGGTAACCGTGTCGCGGTTGAGCCCGCGTGCCATCTGGGGGAGTGCTACGCCGATGTCCATGACCCCTGACTCTATGATCTTCGAGTGGCGTACCAGCGATTCGAATCATCGTCGTACGAGTTGTCCATTTACGACACCGCCGCGCTGCGGGCGCAACGAAATCCGGTATGGCAGGCGGGCTCAGTGCGTGGTTGTGCGTGTCGTGCTGCTGGGCGATACCGAGCGCAGTAGTTAGCGGCGCACAGAAATGATCCGCCCTTGGTGGTTGCTGAATCGGTAGATGTTGTCGAGCAACACGGCGAAGCGGCGGGCGTTGAGTCGTGACGCTCGGCCCATGTGTCGCTGGTCCATTCCCATACGTTGCCCAACATATCGAACAGGCCGCGACTGTTGGCCGCAAAGCTGCCGACAGGCATGGTCGATGGCTGACTCCGGCGGATGTGCTTCCACGGAAACTCGCCCAGCCACACGTTGGCCAGCAACATGCCGTCAGTAGCGAGCGGCCACGAGTGTGGCATTTGCGTGCCATCGTTGGCGGCCCACTCCCATTCGGCCTCGGTGGGTAGGCGGCGGCCAGCCCAGTGTGAATACGCAATGGCATCGCCCTGCGACACCTGCACCACCGGGTGATCATCATGCTCGGCCGTGAGTTCGTCGGCGCCGCGCGGTCGTCGCCATGAGGCCGCAGGTTCGTGCCGCCACCACAACGAAGGTTGGCTCAGATCGACAGCGGCATTGGCTGGCACAAAGACGTTGCCGCCGTGCTGCTCGGCATCGGTGACGTAGCCGGTGGCAGTCACAAACTCAGCGAATTGTGCGTTGGTCACTGGGTGCTGGTCGATGAAGAAGCCGTCGACGTTCGCCGTGCGCGACGGCCGCTCTTCGGGATAGTGATGATCGTCGCCAATGGTGGCGAGGCCCGACGGAACCCACAGCTCGGGTGCCGCCAGGGTCATTGCTTGAGCAGTGTGGACGGCGCTTTGAGTGCGCCAACGCTCATGTCGATGAGGTTCACGATGAACTGCTCGGTGGACACGGGCAGCGGTTTCGCGAGGTCGATCTGGCGAGCGCGCAGCGCCAAGGCGTCGGAGACCAACATCAAAAATGTGGTAACCCGCTCGTGGCGAAGCTCGGCGGGCAGTTCGCCAAGCGCAGCGGTGAGCATGAAGAACGCTGCTTGCGCCTGCGTGGGCGTGTTGGGCGTGGCGAGCTCCCATGCATCAAAAAGGTCTGACAGTTGGGCGACGATGCGTAAGAACTCGCGGCCACCGCTGGTGTCGAGCTTGCGGGCGAAGGGCAACACCACCGCACGGGTGATGGCTGCTACATCGTCGGTGCGGCCTTGGGCGCGAATTTCGTCGAGCATCTGCGCGCGTTCGGACTCGATGCTTTCGTTGTGGAGTTCGATGATTGCTTGCAGAAGCCCGTCGCGCCCACCAAAGTGATAGTGCAGCGCAGACGAGTTCTTCTGGCCGGCCTGATCGACCACGAGGCGCAGCGGCACGCGGAACACGCCTTGCTTGGCGAACAAGCGCTGTCCATGCAGGATCAGCTTGTCTCGCGTGTCGTTGGCCGTTCGGGTCACGCTGTCACCCTACGCGCCGTTGAACGACGGAGCCGTCTTGCCCTGCATCTCGCACAGCATTCGGTAGGCGGCAGCGATGCTGCCAGCATCGGTGATCGACACGATGTTGTCGTCGTCATCGAGGTTGAGGTTGGCGCCGTTCATCACGAAGAAGACCTCGGTGGTCTCTGTGTTGTCGGCCGGCACCACAAGGGTGTGCATCGAACCGGCTGGCTCGTGCACAAAGCTGCCGGCCTCGTAGCGCACCCCGTACTCGCTGTACATCCAGCAACCAGCAGTTGTCCACGCGAACACCGGGCCGGTGTGCAGATGGCGCTGTGCGGCCATGCCCGGTTCGAATCGATTGGCGATGACCCAGATACCTGCAGCGATATCGACATGAACAAGACGAAGCTCGCCTCCGGGTATGGAAACCCAGGGCGAGCTCGTCTCATTTAAGTGGCTGATCGCAAGGCCCAGATGCCTCGGATCAAGTTGTGCGTTTGACATGACGGACCTTTCAAAGAATGACCGACGTTATTGTGTCATCCGTTGCTGTCGGTGCTCGTGCCGTTCTTGTTCTTGTTGCTGTTTGAGCCACCTTTGTTTGAGCCGCTTTCGTCGACGATGCTTGTCGATGGCACGGTGATCTGGCCGGGAACCGTGACTTGAGCAACGGTGCTCTCGGTCGAGTCATCGGAATCGTCGTCGTCGCTTGAGTCGTCGATGCTGCTCGAGGTGACTGCGTCGTCTGAGCCGTGGCCGCCGGTGGTGGAGCCGTTGTCGTCGCCGCTGTCATTGCTTGAGTCGCTGCCGACACCGTTGCTCGAGTCGTCGGAGACCGAAGCACAGAAGTCGGTGACGGTCATGCCGGCTGCTGCAGCGACATCGTCGAGGCTCTGCGAAGGAGTGGTCGATTCGGTGGCTGAATCATCGCTTGATTCGGTGGTCGATTCGGTTGTGCCGAGGTCCTCACAGAGATCGTGGTTCACCTTGCTGACGCGGCTTGCGCTGTCGCCGCCGTTGTCGTCGAACGAGTTGTCGTCGAACGAGTTCTCGGTGGCGCTGTCGGTGGAGTTGTCAGTGGCGGTGTCGTCACTGGCGAGTGCCAAGTTGTCGTCGGCGCTCTTTTCGGGGTTCGAGATATCGATACCGATGTGCGAGACAGCCCGAGACACGGCTGATTGAGCTGAGTCGGGCAGCACGCCACCGGCGGCTGCAGCGGTGGCCGAGAAAAGGACAACACCGGAAATGATGGCGGCCTTGGTGGCGGCCTTGGAAGTGACGAAACGCTGACGCATGGAATTGCTCCTGAAAGAGATGACGTTGGATGGAACTGGGGTCATCGCCTGCTGCATCGCCGAAACGATGTTGCTCTCGGCAGCGAGTTCCTCGGTGGTTGCGTCGGCTCGTGCGGCGTTGAAAAGATCGATCAGGTGTTGATCGATTGGATCGTTGCTGTCTGTGAGGTCGAACACGTTGAAGAGATCGTCTGATTCGTTCATCGCGTTACAACAATCTTTCGGAATATCTCTCGGCGAGCCTGCGAGTGGCCCGATGTTGGGTCACTCGAACCCAGCCAGCGTCGTGTCCGAGCAGCTCAGCGACCTGATCGACGCTGAGATCGCCCAATGTGCGCAGCAAGATTACTTCGGCCTGGTCGTCGGTAAGGGCACCGGTAATCAGGTTCACAGCGTCTTGCGCCGACAGTTTGTCGATGGCCACTTGCTCGGTAGAGGCCGTGTTGGCGTCGTCGATATCGGCGGTCGGGTCGGTGCGTCGACGCGTGGCCGTGCGGCGCGCATCGATCATGCGCAAGCGTGCGATGGTGAACAACCACGCGGTGAACTCTGAGGTGTTGCCCTCAAAGGTGCCGAGTCGTTGCGCTACAGCCAACCATGTTTCGCTGGCGAGATCGTCGGCCAATCGGGGCTCGCGGGCGCGTAGGTAGCGCAGCAGTCGTGGTTGATACGTGCGAAACAGTGCGCTGAGGCCTGCGGCCTCGCCTCGTTGAGCGGCGCGCAAAGCTGAATCATCGGGTGACGCGACGGGATCTGCAATCACCTCGGGTTCGATGCCCGCCGGCCTCCACACTGAAGTACTGATTTGGCGAGGTTACCCCTAGGTGGCTGCTCGCTGGTGCTGGCTTGACACCCTCTTGACACCCTCTTGACGAAGGTTTTGAGGGTTACAGGCGCTGCAAAATTGTGCCGGTGGCGATCGCTCCGCCGCAGCACATCGTGACGAGCGCGATCTCTTTATCGGTGCGCTCCATCTCGTGCAACGCAGTGGTGATCAAGCGGCTTCCGGTGGAGCCCACCGGATGGCCAAGGGCGATCGCCCCGCCGTTTACGTTGACCTTGTTCATCAGGTCGTCGCGCGAGATGCCGTGCACTTGGGCCCAGCTGAGCACCACTGATGCGAAGGCTTCGTTGATCTCGATGAGATCAATGTCGTCCATGGTCATACCCGCGTCGGCGAGAACCTTGCGAGTGGCGTCGACGGGGCCATCGAGGTGGTAGTACGGATCGCTACCAACAACGCACTGACCGATGATGCGGGCACGTGGGCGCAGGCCCTCGGCGCGGGCGCGCTCTTCGCTCATCCACAACACGGCGGCAGCGCCATCGCTGATCTGGCTGCTGTTTCCGGCCGTGTGGATGCCGCCAGGAGCGACGGCCTTGAGCGTGGCGAGCTTCTCGGCGGTTGTTTCGCGCAGGCCGCCATCGCGGGTGATGACCCGTTCGTTGCCCTCGGCGTCGGTGATGGTGACGGGGATGATTTGGCTCGCGAAACGGCCTTCTTCGGTGGCGCGGATGGCCTTTTGCTGCGAGATCAAGCCGAGGAAGTCGACATCGTCGCGGGTGATGCTGCGAAGGTTCGCGATGCGCTCGGCGGCGCCGAACTGGTCGGGCATGTCCCATGGAAAATCGTCGGCCTTGGAGCGGCCATTGATGAACACGCCGTCTACCTGAGGCACTGCGGCGCCGAGCCACACCGCACTCATGTGCTCAACACCGCAAGCGATGCCAACGTCGATGACACCGGCATGGATCATGTTGTGGATCATGTGGTTGGCCTGCTGGCTGCTGCCGCACTGAGTGTCGACGGTGGTGGCCGCAACGGTGTACGGAAGGTTGGCCTGCAGCCATGCATTGCGGGCAACGTTGCTGCCCTGCTCACCGGCCTGTGTGACGCAGCCGCCAACTACTTGACCCACGATGGCGGGGTCGATGCCTGCGCGCTCCATGACGCCTACCTGAGCGGCTCCGAGCAACTTGGTTGCGTGCAGGTTGGCGAAGTCGCCGTTGCGCTTGCCAATGGCCGTGCGGGCCGCTTCGACGATGACCGGATTACCCATGGCTGCTCTCCTGTGTGTGACTGCTCGCTCGTAACGAAACGATCGCGACTGTTTCTGACGGCACGTCAGATTTGGTCACGTTAGCGGTTGCAGCCAGCTAACTCACGATGTTGCGCACCGCAGGTGAGGTGAGCCGCGCGACCGCCACGCGTGCTCTACTTGCAACATGGACGCATGGGATCTCAGCCATCAAGTGGCGCTCGTTACGGGGGCCGGTAGCGAAAGCGGTATCGGCTTTGCGATTGCGCGGTCGCTCATCGACATGGGTGCTCGTGTGGCGATCACGGCGACAACCGAACGAATCCACGAACGTGCCCACGAGTTGGGGCCGCGTGCTCACGGATTTGTTATCGACCTCACCCGCGCCGAGGCCGTATCGGCATTGGTTGGCGCCATCGCCGGATGGAGCAGCCGTGTCGACATTGTGGTGAACAACGCAGGCATGTCGTCGATTGCTGCTGGACCTGATGCTGACCGCCGACTTGATGCACTGTCACCTCGCGAGTGGGACGACACGCTTGCCCGCAATCTCACTACGGCCTACTTGGTGTGCCGTGCCGTGGTGCCACACATGCGCGCTGCTGGCTATGGGCGCATCGTGAACGT
>CAMASN010000050.1 GCA_945861025.1 Ferrithrix thermotolerans DSM 19514 | reverse complement strand
ACACGATCATCCAGGGTGACGTTGCATCAACGCCACCGCAGGGCGCAGTTGGGTCGATTCTGTTTGGTAGCGACGGAGCGCTCGCGGCCAGCCTTGGCTGCAATACCGGCTCTGCCCAATTCACGGTTGCTGGTGACAACATCACGATTGGCGCGATGGCCACAACTCGTATGGCGTGTCTGGGCGAGGCAGCGGAACTTGAAAAGCACATGCTTGCCGTGCTCGCCGGCGCGGTGCAGTTTGCGATTGATGGTGATGCGCTCACGCTGACTGCCGATAGCGGTGCGGGCTTGGGCCTGCAGCTTGAACAGCACCCGTGACGCCAGGGTGAACAAGGCACTTGCAGAATCTGCGAGACTTTCGCCGTGGTCTACGAACAGCTTCTCGTCAGTATCGATGGGCCGATTGCCACCATCACGCTGAACCGCCCAGAGAAGCGCAACGCACTCTCCATGGCGATGATGCTCGAGCTCACCCATGCGCTGCACGAGGTTTCCTCCAGCGAAGCAGATGGCGTGATTCTGGCTGCGAACGGCCCGGTGTTTAGCGCTGGCCACAACTTCGGCGACATGGCCGGAGCCACGGTTGCCGAGACCACTCACCTGTTCGAGGTGTGCACCGAAATGATGGACGCAGTGCAGGCCATGCCCCAACCTGTGGTGGCCAAGGTGCATGCGTTGGCCACAGCGGCCGGCTGCCAGTTGGTGGCCACGTGCGATCTCGCCGTTGCCGCCGACACCGCAGGCTTTGCGATTCCGGGAGGCAAGGGCGGACTCTTCTGCCACACGCCGCTCGTTGCTGTCGCCCGCAACATCGGTCGTAAGCGGGCGCTCGAGATGGCCCTCACGGGCGATCTTGTCGATGCGGTAACCGCGGCCGATTGGGGCTTGATCAATCGGGTGGTTCCCGCCGCCGACCTCGACGCGGCCACGCTCGACCTCATCACCCGTGCCACGCGCGGCAGCGTGCTCTCAAAGGCGATGGGCAAGCAGGGTTTCTACGAGCAGATCGGCCTGCCGCAAGATCGGGCATATGAGTTCGCTGTCGATCTGATGGCATCGGCGGCCGTGACGGCCGATGCGCAAGAGGGCATTGCGTCGTTTCTTGAGAAGCGCCACGCCCATTTCACGCAACGCCGCTAATGAGGCGTTCAGTCGTTTGCGCGTGATACCCCCCAGGGGTATACTCGTTACGTGCATGTAGTGACGCCCGGCTATCACGACGACAAGACCCAAGTGCTGGCGCGGCTGCGCCGGGTTGAGGGTCAGGTCCGTGGCCTGCAGCGACTCATCGAGGACGACACCTATTGCATCGATGTGCTCACCCAAGTAGCGGCGGCCAGTAAGGCGCTGCAGGGCGTGGGCCTGTTGTTGCTCGATGAGCACCTTCGCCATTGCGTTGTCGGCGCCGCTGCATCAGGTGACTCAACACGTACTGAAGAACTAGTAACCGAGGCCACCAAGGCCGTCGAGCGTATGTTGCGCGCCTAGCGCAACCGAAAGGACCAACTCATGAACACTCTTTCATTCACGGTTCCAGGAATGACTTGTGGTCACTGCGAAGCAGCAGTGAAGGGCGAGATTTCAAAACTCGGCGGAGTCACCGACGTGACTGTTGATCTCGGTTCAAAAGTTGTGGTGGTATCTGGCGCCGATCTCGATCAGGCCTCGATTTTCGCAGCCGTCGATGAAGCCGGATTCGAACCGGTCGGCTGAGGCCACCGTGAATACCTCAGCTATCGGCACCGAGGTGCTTGAGAACGAAACCGTCGATCTCGACGTCACCGGCATGACCTGCGCGGCGTGTGCGGCGCGTATCGAGAAGAAGCTCAATCGGCTCGATGGCGTGTCCGCAACGGTGAACTATGCGACCGAGCGAGCGGCTGTTTCGTATTCCGATGGTGTTGCCGACTCGGCAGCATTGATTGAAGTGGTCAAGGCGTTGGGCTACGGCGCCTCGGTGCACGTACCGCCAGCATCGACGCCCGCCGCAAGCGACGAACTCTCGCCGCTCGAGCGGTCGGCCGAGAACCGGGCCACCGATATTCGTCGGCGCCTTATCGTGAGTGTGGTTCTCACTGTGCCGGTAATGGTGTTGTCGATGGTGCCCGCATTGCAGTTTCGTAATTGGCAGTGGCTGTCGTTTGCAATGGCGGCTCCTGTAGCCATCTGGGGTGCGTGGCCGTTTCATTTGTCGGCGTGGCGCAACCTCATGCAGCGCAGTTCAACCATGGACACGCTGGTGTCGTTGGGTGTCATCGCCGCTTTTGGCTGGAGTATCTGGTCGCTGTTTGTGGGCGATGCAGGCACGCCCGGAATGAAGATGCGCCTCACGCTGCTGCCAGCGCGCATCACCGCCGCAATGGACCACACCGGTGCCCACGCGGTTGTAACGCACAGCGAGTTGTACCTTGAGGTGGCCGCGTCGGTGGTGGTGTTCATGCTCGCCGGGCGCTATTTCGAGACCCGCGCCAAGCGCCGATCTGGTGCGGCACTGCGCGCTCTGCTCGATGTTGGTGCCAAGGAAGCATCGGTGCTTCGTGGCTCGGTTGAAGTGCTGGTGCCAGTTGCTGAGATGCGCGTTGGCGACTCGTTTGTGGTGCGTCCCGGCGAGAAGGTCGCCGCCGATGGTGTTGTCATCGACGGCACTTCGGCAGTGGATGCATCGATGCTCACCGGTGAAAGCGTGCCGGTCGATGTGAGCCGCGACTCCACAGTTACCGGTGGCACTATCAACGTGGGTGGACGATTGGTGGTGCGCGCCACTCGCGTGGGCAGTGACACAACCTTGGCTCACATCGCCCGACTCGTAGAGAACGCGCAGTCGGGCAAGGCGCCCGTGCAGCGGCTGGCCGACCGGGTGAGCGCAGTGTTCGTGCCGGTGGTGGTGCTGGGCGCGATCGCCACGCTCGTTACGTGGCTGGCGGTTACTGGCGATGCCAATCGTTCGTTCACTGCCGCTGTGGCGGTGCTGATTATTGCTTGTCCGTGCGCACTTGGTTTGGCGACCCCCACTGCGTTGCTTGTGGGCACTGGCCGTGGCGCACAGCTTGGGTTGATTATCAAAGGCCCCGAGATTCTTGAGAGCACCCGCCAGGTGAACACGGTGCTGCTCGACAAGACCGGCACTGTCACCACCGGCCGGATGGACGTAGTCGATGTGGTTGTTGGTGCCGGCCAAGATCGCGACGAAGCGTTGCGACGAGTTGCTGCGCTTGAGTCGGCCAGCGAGCACCCTGTTGCCCGCGCCATCGTGCGCTCTGCCGAGACGGCCGGACCGTTGCAACCGTTGCAGCCGTTGCAGCCCCCCGACGACTTCGCGAATCAGCCTGGTCGGGGCGTGGTTGGCGTGGTCGATGGTGTTCGCACCGCTGCTGGCCGTCCCGACTTTGTGGCGGCCGAGTTTGGCGAACTGTCGCCAGCGCTGGCTGAAGCCGTGCAACGCAATCAGGCGTTGGGTCGCACGGTAATTGCCGCCGGATGGAACGGCGAGGTGCGCATCGTTATCGCAGTTGCCGACACCCCGAAGCCAACGAGCAGCGAAGCCATCGCCAACCTGCGCGCCCTGGGCTTGCGCCCCATTTTGCTCACCGGCGACAACCGCGCCACCGCTGTTGCCGTAGCCACAGAAGTAGGCATCGGTGAAGCCGACGTGATCTCTGAAGTGCTGCCTGCCGACAAGGTCGACGTGGTGCGGCGTCTGCAGAGCGAAGGGGCCATCGTGGCGATGGTGGGCGATGGGGTCAACGACGCAGCAGCGTTGGCCCAGGCCGACATCGGCATTGCGATGGGCACCGGCACCGACGCCGCGATCGAGGCGAGCGACCTCACCATCGTGAGCGGCGACCTGCGTGGCGCCGCCGACGCGCTGCGTTTGAGCCGCCGAACCCTGAGCACCATCAAGGGAAACTTGTTCTGGGCATTCGCCTACAACGTGGCCGCTCTTCCGTTGGCGGCGGCGGGCTTTCTGAACCCGGTCATTGCTGGGTTGGCGATGGCGAGCTCGAGCGTGTTTGTGCTGACCAACAGTCTCCGCCTTCGTCGCTTTCACTGACCGCCTCACGCCGCTTCGGCAACAACGTTGCGCAGTCGGTGAACGATTGCGTTGCGATGGTTGCGCACCGTGCGTGGGGTCACATTGAGCAACAGCGCCACATCTTCGGGGCGACCCATACTGACGATCTGACAGATGAGATCGATGTCGGCTTGGTCGACCCCTTGGCTACGAGCCTCGTTGAGGATGCCCACCAGTTCGTCGAGTGCTTCGACCGGCTGCTCGATTGCGTTCTCGGCCATGCGGTCGTGCGAGGTGGGAATCTCGCCCGACGACTTACGGCGGATCGGACGAACGAACGTCTCGAACGAGGTGTCGCGAACCAGATTGGCCACGATGTAACGCGGCCGCCGCTCTACTGGGTACTTCAAGATGATCGGCCACGCATTGGCCACGATGTCATCGAGCACGGCATGGCGTTGGGTGCGGTTCATTGAGTGGCGGCCTGCCACGGCGCTGAGGCCCGGCAAGATGCGCTGTAACACCACCCGAGCCGCAAGCGTGCTGGTGCGGGCAAGCTCGACCACGCTGAGCAAGTAGTTCTCGTTGTCGTCGGCAATGTGAGGTTGCGCAGCCTCACCCGGCAGGGGTGCGGCTCGGAAGCCGCAGCGGCTCAGCACTTCGTCGAGTGATTGCACGGGGCGACCGGGCAAGCCCCATTTGTTGGCCGTGCGCAACTCGCTGGCACCGATACTGATGTGACGCCACTCGTCGTTCAACTGGCGCAGCAAGGGTGCCTGTTGGGCGCGGTTGGGGGCCGATGAATGTGGGTGGGACTGGTGGGGAAGTTGTGGATGGTTCATGACCGCCACGATGCGATTTCGAGCTCATCGCCGGCCTCACCGATGGGCTCACAGAAACGGCGATGTTTGTTAAGAAACCGGCAAGGCATCGCCTGTGAGGGTGTTTGCTTTCCGCCGCGGTTCAGTTGCGGCCACTCATCGCGCCGTGACGCTCAACGATTGCACCAGCCCCGCCAGAATCCGTGAAGGCTCCTTTGATCTTGTGGCCCCCGATGGCCGACGGTTGGTTGTGGCCGCTGTGAGCGAGGCCAGCACGATCGCCGACCTTCATGCGGCGCTTGCTCAGCAGGGCCAACGGGATCTGAGCTGCGAGTTGTACGTAGATGGCGTTGCGATCGACCCTCAGCTGCGTGTGCATGGCAGCGGTATTCATCACGGATCGTTGTTGACCTACGTCTTGCCGCCGACGGCGACAGGCCAGCCAATGATTGAGGCTGTTTGGGTGGCGGGACCCGATGCTGGTGCCAGCGTTCTACTGGCTGCCGGGTCGCATCTCATTGGCCGAGCGCCACTGGCGAGCGTGCGCTGCGGCGACCCCGAGCTCGAGCTTCACCACGCCAGCCTCGAGGTGCTGGCCAACGGCACGATGCGCCTCACGCAACTTGCCGGGTGCTTGAGCGTCGTTGTAGATGGGCGACCTCTTGAGGGTGCGGTGCACGTTGGCGCGGGGCAATGCATCGAGATTGGATCCAGCTTGCTTGAGTTGCGAGCGGTAACCGACGACAGCGACGCGGCCCACGCGGATGCTGTCTGTCTGGGGCGCCAAGTTGCTGAGCGACAGGCATCACCGACGAACCCGTGGCGCACTCCGTTCGTTCGTTCTCCTCGTCAGATTCGCACCTTCGAGCCGCCGACCGTGCAGGCTCCGCAGCGAGAGCGAACAGGCTCGACGGTGGCCACGAGCGCACTCATCCCTGCGGCCCTTGGGGTGGCTGGCGCGGTGGCGATGGCATTGGTGCTCGGGCAGTCGACGTTCTTGTTGTTCGGACTCATGGGGGCGTTCGTGGCGATCGGCACGTGGGCCACGCAGCGATACTCAGGATCGCGAGCCCAAGCGAAGGCTGGTCGCCGATACGAGCAAGCTCAGTTGAAATTCGATGCGGGGTTGCGCGAGCAGCGCATCGCTGCGCTTTCGTTTCATCGGGACACCACGCCTACCCTCAGTGCTGCGCTCACAGCGATGAACGCTCGGCACGGTTCGCTGTGGTCGGTGCGCCGTAGCGATCGAGATGCTTTCACGATTTCGATAGGGCGGGGGGACACCACTGTGCAACCGCGAGTTGGCGGGCTCAGCGACGATGCGGCGCCGGATGTAGTGGCCGCGATTCGCACAGCGAGCCGCATCGACAACGTTGCATATCCGGTGATTCTGGAGCCTGGATCCGTCACTGCATTCGTTGGTGCGTCTCGCGTGACTGCGGGCGTTGTTCGCAGCGCGGTGATGCAGCTCGCTGCTGCAAGCGGCCCTGCCGACTGGCAGCTAGCGGTCGTGGTCGACAACCCAGCTGACTGGGGTTGCTTGGGGTGGTTGCCGCACTCTGCCGATGCAGTCGGCGCGCCGATGATCGTGAGCGCTCACGAGGCTGGCCAGTTCGTTGGCGATCTCGATCTAGATGATGCTCGGCCACTTATTGTTGTCGTAGATCGTCCCAGTTTGTTTTCCGCGCGAACCAGCGCACTGCGCCGCCTGCTTGCTTCGCGGCGCGATCTGGTGGTGCTGCTGTTGTGCGCCGCCCCCCAAGACGTTCCCGCGGTTGCGACGCGATCGCTCTTTGTTGATGAATACGCACGGGGGTTGTGGCGGGCCGACACTCGCTCGTCGGCTGAACCTGCAGCCATACATGTGGCGGCCGCGTCGGTGGCTCATACGTTGCGAGCCTCAGCAGCTATCGCCGGGCTGATTGACCCCGAAGCGGCCGACGAAACCTCGGCGATCCCGCGAGCTGTGGGGCTCATCGAACTGCTTGGCCTCAATGCGCACGACCACTCGCTATTGACCGAAGCAGTGGCCTCGCAATGGACATCGAACGGCATCGACCCGGCGCCGTGCACTCCGCTTGGTGTTGCTGCCGACGGAGTTGTCGAGATTGATCTAGCGAGCGACGGACCACACGCCTTGATCGCAGGAACCACAGGAGCCGGGAAAAGTGAGTTACTGCGCAGCCTTGTGGTGGGCCTGTGCGCGCGATTGAGTCCCGACGAAATCACGTTTGTGCTGGTCGATTACAAAGGCGGTGCAACGTTTGATGCGTGTATCGATCTGCCGCATGTTGTGGGTGTGGTGACCGATCTCGACGAACGCCTTGGCGAGCGAGCGTTGCGCAGCCTCGAGGCCGAACTGCGTCGCCGCGAACAATTGCTACGCGACGCTGGTGCTACTGACCTGTCGTCGTATCGATCGATACGCGCGACTGAGCCCACGCTGGAGCGCCTCGCCCGACTCGTTGTGGTGATCGATGAGTTCGCAACGCTCGCAGTGCAGCAGCCGTCGTTCATCGGCGCCTTGCTTGGTGTTGCGCAGCGCGGGCGCAGCCTTGGTGTGCATCTGGTGCTGGCAACGCAGCGTCCGAACGGGGTCATCAGCGAAGACATTCGTGCCAACACCAACCTGCGGATTGCCTTGCGCGTGCAGGACCCGGCCGACTCGAATGACGTGATAGGCGAACCAAGTGCTGCCTCGTTGTCGCGTGCCCTTGCGGGTCGGGCAATCATGCGCCTTGGCAACGACGAGCACGTGATGTTTCAGACCGCACGCGCAACGGGACCTGTTGTCGCGGCTACTGGTCATCTGACAGTGCGCGAGTACGGCACCGTGAGCACCGCCGCGACCTCGACCAGTTGCGTATCGAGCAATTGCGACGGCGAACAGCCCACCGAACTGAGCACTTTGGTTCGAGCGATCAGCGCTGCCGCAACTCAATGTGGAATCGAGGCGCCGCATCGTCCGTGGTTGGCTCCGCTGCCAACCTTGCTTGCCGCCGGTGGCATCGCTCCGGGCGCGCTCGGCATCATCGATGACCCCGATCGCCAGCAGCAACCGCTATTGCAATGGAGTCCTCGCGATGGGAACCTGCTGATCGCTGCCGCAAGCGGGATGGGCTCAACCTCGGCCCTTCTCGCGCTCGTTGCGCATTCGTTGCAGCATCAAGCGTCCGCCGAACTCTTTGTCATCGACGCAATGGGTGACTCGCGGCTGAAGCATCTTGAGGTGGTGAGTGGCTGCGCGACGGTTGTGGAGCTGCGTGATCGCGAGAGGCTCACGCGTCTGCTGGCAATGCTCGACTGCGATCGAGCGAGCCGCAAATCACGATCTGCAAGATCATCGGCCGATTCGATGGTGTTGATGGTCGACGGCATCGGCGCGCTGCGAGCCGAGCTTGAGTCGAGTGATCTTTTTGAGCAACTCGCTCAGCTCGATGCACTCATTGCTGAGGGTCAGTCGGTTGGCATCGGCGTTGTGCTCACCACTACACAGCCAGGTGCGGTGCCTTCGGGCGTGCTGAGCCAGATGGCGCAGCGGTGGGTCTTTCATCTAGCCGATCCCGGCGACGCGTCAGCGCTCGGTCTGCGTGCGCTGACGCTTCCTGAAGCTGTGCCGGGGCGCTTTGTCGATGTGCGCACACGTTGCGAGGCGCAACTCGTAGCCGTAGACGAGTCGATTTTCGAAGATCCTGCGCCGAGGCCAATTCGTCGCACCTACCGAGCTCTTGGTTCGCTGCCAACTCATCTTGATCTTGCGGAACTGCCGGCCACAGTGAAGTCGGGTTGCGATCTCGAGCTGTTGATTGGCATGTCGTATAGCTCGCTGCAACCCAGCGTTATGGCCGTGCCGAGCGGAGAGCATCTGCTCGTTGTGGGGCCGTATCGAAGCGGCCGTAGCGCAACGTTGCACACGGTGTGTTCGGCATGGCAACAGGCTCACCCCGGGGGATGGGTGGCGTCGCTGCCGCCGCGTCGCAGCAGTGCGCGTGAGGGCCATGTGTTCCAGTCGATTGATGCGATGCTCGCTGCGTTGCCGGCATGTGGCGATGCGCTGTTAGTGATCGATGATGCCGAGCTGGTGAACGACGAACACGGTGGCTTGACCGAACTGGTGTCGAGCCGACGAGAGGGTGTCACGGTTGCCGCCGCTGCACGCCCCGATGCGTTGCGCTCTGCGTACGGCCACTGGACAAACGCGGTGCGTAGGTCGCGACTCGGCTTGGTGATGGCCGCTTGTTCTGATCTCGATGGCGATCTGTTGAACGCAGTGCTGCCGCGCCGCTTGCCCATCGCAGCTCGCCCTGGCCTGGCGTGGATGGTCGCCGATGGTGATCAACAACTGGTACAGATTGCGTGTGCAGCGGCCCCTGCTGCTTGACGATCCGCCGGTGATTACTTGACGCAGTTGGGGTCGTGCCGTCACTGTGGTGGGCGTATGTCTCGAATTCTCACCGTTGGCGCAGCGCAACTCGGACCCATTCAACGCGATCACTCCCGTGCCAGCGTGGTGCAACGGTTGATCGCGTTGCTCCATCAGGCCAACCAACACGGCGTGCAGCTGGTTGTGTTCCCAGAGCTTGCGCTCACCACGTTTTTCCCTCGCTGGTTTGTGGATGACATCACCGAAGCCGACCACTGGTACGAAACAGCGATGCCCAATGCCGACACGCAGCCGTTGTTCGACGAAGCGAAACGACTCGGCATCGGGTTCAGCCTTGGCTACGCAAGCATCGAAACCGACGCCGACGGCACTCGCCACCGCTACAACGTGCAGACACTTGTAGAGCGTGATGGCTCGATTGTTGCCACCTACCGCAAGGTGCACATTCCGGGTCACGAGCATCACGAACCAGGCCGCCCGTTTCAACACGCCGAGCGTTACTACTTCGAGCCAAGCAAGGAAGGCTTCGGTGTGTGGCGGGCGTTTGATGGCGTGATCGGAATGATGATCTGTAACGACCGCCGCTGGCCCGAGTCGTATCGGGTGATGGGTCTGCAGGGAGTCGAGATGATTCTCTGCGGCTACAACACGCCCATTCATTACGTGCCTGACCCGAGCCAGGACATTTTGCAGGGTTTCCATAACGCTTTGGTGATGCAAAGCGGCGCGTATCAAAACGGCACATGGGTGGTTGGCGTCGCCAAGGCCGGCGTTGAAGAAGGCGTCGATTCGCTTGGCCAATCGATGATCGTTGCGCCCAGCGGCCAAATCGTTGCTCAGACCTTGACCACCGACGACGAACTCATCGTGGCGCGCTGTGATCTCGATTGGTGTGCCCGCTACACCGGAACGCTGTTCAACTTCGATCGCTATCGACGCCCCGAGGTGTATGGCCGCATCACAACACAACGTGGAGTCATGCTGCCTGACTAGGGTCGGCCCGATGAGTACTAGCGACGGCGTCAACGAGGTTTCCCGGTCGTCGCCTACGAACGCTCCCGGCGCACCCTACGAATCGGTAGTTATAGCGACACCTGCAATGAAGCCGTCGAGAGGTCGTGGCCGAATCATTGCCGGCGCGGTCGTGTTCGCGGCGGTCGTCGTGGCGTCGTTTGTGCTGAAGCCCAAAGACCCAGAGGCCTTCTCACTGAAGGCTTCCGTGGTAACCACTCAGAATGTCGAGCGGTTACGTTTCGAGGTCGACGCGCTCTCCTTCGGTGCCGAAACTCGTGAAACCATCACAGGGCTGATGGATGTCGACAATGGCTTGATGCAGATTGAGCTCAGTAGCGCGCAGGCCGACGGCTCGGCAGGCATTCCGCGTGCGGTGTACGTAGACCTCGATGCACAAGTGATGTACATGTCTGGTGAGGGGTACGGTCAGCCGCTTCCTTATGGCAAGACCTGGATTCGATTCGATCAGTCTGATGGACCTTCTCGAGAGAGCAACCCGGTGTTTGATGCAGTGGCACTGGCCGGACAGGCAACGAACATCGAAGACCTTGGTCGGGAGACGATTCTCGATGGCGTCGCAGCCGAACACTTTCGTTTCGATGTGAACGCCGACGATGCGCTGATGGCCGTTGCTGGCATCACTAGGAGCGCTCTGAATCAAGTCGATGCTGGTTTCACGGCGCTCCCCGATGTGCTCGAGTTTGAGGTCTGGGTCGACGCACATAACTTCATCCGTCAGTTCGCGCTCGCGCTCGCCTTGCCTGATGGCGACGCTACTTTTTCTGCTCGGTTCACAGAGATCAACCCAGCTGTTGAAATTACGCTTCCAACGGCCGAGCAGACCATCGACATTAGCGAACTCTCTGGTAACTAAGTGAGCGAGTCGGTCGTACCAGTGAGAGTGCCGTCGGCTCGCTATACCTCACCCAAATTCGCGGCGCTCGAGGCCGAGCGGATGTGGCCGCGTGTGTGGCAAGTTGCATGCACGGTTGATCATGTCCGGGAGCCAGGCGACTTCTACGAGTACCGCTGTGGCCGCTACAGCATCATCATCGTTCGCGATCAAGATGGCCAGTTGCGAGCATTTCAAAACGTGTGCTTGCACCGAGGCAATGCAATCTGCGAAGGCAGTGGTTCAGGCTTAGAGGAGCTGCGTTGCCCGTATCACCGGTGGGCGTGGGATCTCTCGGGAGCACTGCGTGAGGTGCCTTCGCGCAAGGGTTTCGGCACACTCGACAACGACGAGTTATCGCTCATCGCGGCGCGTGTCGATACATGGGGTCCGCTGGTCTTTGTGAACCTCGATATGCACGCTGCGCCACTGCACGAATATCTCGAAGGTGTTCCGCACGATAGCGAGTGGGCCAACCTGGACGAGTTTCGGTGCAGCTTCACCACCGTCTCAAACGTAGACAGCAACTGGAAGGTTGTTGTCGACGGTTTCAGCGAGACGTATCACGTGCAGGGCATCCATCCTGAAATGCTGGCAAGCATCGACGATATGAATACCGAGCAGCATGTTTGGGATCATCATTCTGTGTCGCATCAGCGCTACGGGGTCGCGAGCCCGCGGTTGCGTGACCGCAGCGATCAAGCTGTGTGGGACTCGTTCGTGGTTACTCAGGGCGAGCGCATGGGTCCTGATTTCAAGACTCAGTCGCAGGCTCCGGTTCCGTCCGAGGGTCAGACCATCCGCGATGTCATCGCGCAGCGAATTCGGGAGCATCAACTCACGCGCGGTGTAGACCTTGAGGGCTACGACACCGATGGCCTTCTGCGGCTCTCGCAATACAACCTGTTTCCTAACACCACGGTGCTGGTGTGGGGAGACATGGTCAATGTGCTTATCTCGCGGCCAGGGGCCACGCCCGATCAAGCTGAGCTCTCGATGTACCTGCTCGCTCGTGCGCCCCAGGGTGCGCCAACCGCTAGGCCTTTCGATGTTGCGTTGCCTGCAGACGCAAGCCTTGGCGTTGTGATCGATCAAGATCTCTCGATGCTCAAGCGGTTTCAGCGCGGCCTACATCAGCCCGGATTCACACATCTCACGCTGTCAAGCGAGGAGTGCCGCATCATCAACATGCAGCGCGTGCTGGCCACCTACGTGGGTGATGAAGCCGACTCGTTGTCGTAGTCAGGCTCCACACGGCGCAGGCTTTACGCGCTTAGTGTTCCCAAATGGCGCCGACTTTGACAAAATGTAAAACGTGACCGAATCTGCTGCTCCAACGACCGTGCCATTCATCGTGAATGGCACGCCGGTAAGCGTGCGTAGCGATCACCCGCACCTGCTGTCGGCCCTGCGTGACGAACTCAACATCACTTCGCCAAAGGACGGTTGCTCACCAAGCGGGCAGTGCGGATGTTGCACGGTGCTCATCGACGGCAAGGCCGTGGTCAGTTGTCAGCAGTCGATCGCGAAGATCGAGGGCAAGTCAGTGGTCACGCTTGAAGGCGTTGATGCTGAAGAGCGCGATCGATTCGCGAACGCGTTCGCTGCGTGCGGTGGGCTGCAATGCGGTTTCTGTATCCCTGGCATTGTGATGCGCGCCAAGGCCCAGATCGACAAGAAGGGCGCCGATCTCAAACGCGGCGATATGGCGCGCCACCTCGGTGCTCACCTGTGTCGTTGCACCGGATACGTAAAGGTGCTCGACGCCATCGAAGGCGTCGCCTCTGGCAAGGCATTCGACCCCGCGCTGTCCGATGCTGTCGGCGGTGCTGGCGCAAAGTACGAAGCTCGCGAACTCACGCTGGGCGATCGCGGCTATGTCGACGACATGCGCGTGCCGGGCATGTTGCACGCCGCGCTGCATCTCGCCGACCACACCCGCGCCGATGTGTTGGCCATCGACACCAGGGCTGCCGAGGCCGCTACCGGTGTTGCAGCTGTGTTCACTGCCGCCGATATTCCAGGCGAGTTGATGGTCGGAATTATCTACAAAGACTGGCCGGTGATGATTCCGGTCGGAGGTCGCACCAGCTACGCGGGCGATGTGCTTGCAGTGGTCGTGGCCGACACACGCGAACGTGCTCGTGCCGCAGCGCAGTTGATTGCTGTTACGTATAACCCACTCACGCCGGTGACAGATCCGATTGCAGCGTTGCTGCCCGACGCGCCGGTGGCGGTGTGGGGCACGGCCTCAAACGTGCTGAGCACAAGCGAGTACTCGCGCGGCGATGTCGACGCAGCACTTGCGGGCAGCGCCTTCACCGTGCACGAGGTGTTCTCTACTCAACGAATCGAGCACGCGTTTCTTGAACCCGAAAGCACCTTGGCTGTGCCACAACCCGACGGCACGTTGCAGGTGTACAGCGGCGGCCAAGGTGTGTGGGACGACCGAGACGACATCGCGCGCATGCTTGGCGTTGACAACGACAAGGTCGTGGTCACGCTGGTCTCAAACGGTGGCGCGTTCGGCGGCAAAGAAGACATGTGCAACCAAGCGCACACAGCACTTGCCGCGTGGTGGTTGAAGACTCCGGTGAAATGCACCGTGAGCCGCGAAGAGAGCCTGCGCATGCACGCCAAGCGTCACCCGATCATGCTCGAGTATTGGGCCGGTTGCGATGCCGACGGCACGCTCACTGGTCTGCGCGTGCATGCGGTTGGCGACTCGGGTGCGTACGCGAGCGTGGGCATGAAAGTGCTCGAGCGCGCGGCTGGCCACGCCAGCGGTCCGTACCGCGTGCCAGCCATCGATGTCACCGCTGTGGCAGCGCGTACCAACAATCCCGTGTGCGGAGCGTTTCGTGGATTTGGTGCCAATCAGGCTCAGTTCGCGATGGACGGCGTGCTCGATCGTCTTGCCCAGCAGGTTGGTATCTCGGGTTGGGAGATTCGTAAGCGCAACGTGATCCACCCCGGCGAGGTGTGGGGCCCGGGCCAAGTGATGGACGAAGGCAGTGCCGGCGCCGAAGCGTGTCTCGATGCCATTAAGGGGCGCTACGACGAAGCGCGGGCCGCGGGCAAGGCCGTGGGCCTTGGGCTCGGTTTAAAGAACAGCGGACTCGGCAATGGCTTTCGCGAGTTGTGTCGAGCAGTGGTTCGCTTTCGCGAAACCCCCGATGCGCATGGCCACGACATCGAGGTGCGTCACGGGTTCACCGAGATGGGCCAAGGCGTCCACACAGTTGCGTTGCAGATTGCTGCCGCAGAACTTGGCATCGACCCCAACCGCATCGAGGTCATTGTCGACACCACACGGCAGTTGGGCTTCGGACAGACAACTGGCTCGCGCGGTACCTTGATGGCGGCGGGCTCGGTGCAGCAAGCAGCGCTAGCCGCGGTAGCCGGTGGATGCGAGATTGGCGTCGATTACGTAGGCGAGCATCTCGTTGATTGGACGCAAAAGATCGGTGACCCCGATGCACCCAACCCGCTGATTCACGCAGCGTTTGGTTACGCCGCGCAGATGGTGGTTATCGATCGCAGCACCGGCCTCGTCGAGCGTGTTGTCGCGGTGCACGATGTGGGCCGGGCGGTGAATCCGTTGCTGTGCGAAGGCCAGATCGAAGGCAGCGTACACATGGGCTTGGGCTATGCACTCACCGAGCAGTTTCCTCACGATCCCGACACCGGTTTCCCCACCAACACCACGTTGCGTTCGCTCGGAATCATGCGCGCCAAAGACGTACCGATTATCGAAGTGCAGTTGGTTGAAGTTCCTCAACCACGGTCTCCGTACGGAATCAAAGGCGTTGGTGAGATTGGCCTCGTGCCAACGGCCCCGGCTGTTGCCGCAGCATTGTTTGATCTCGATGGTGAATGGCGTAACACGCTGCCAATGCGTCCAAAGTCGGATGCCGACGACTGAGCAAATCAGTGTACGCGATTGCCCCATTTTGAATGGCGCCGCGATTTCGCGAAGCTACGGTTCGTACCAGTAATGGCGGAACTCGGCGCGTTCCCTAGATGGCTTGGAGCCACACCCGATGGTCGATCGAATCTTGCGAATGTTTGTGGTCGGAGCTCTGTGTGTGGGCTGCAGTCAGACGCCTTCTACGGCAGTGGTTCCCGTCACCGATGCCACCGAGCAGCCATCCTCGGTTGTCTCTGACTCGACCATTGCAGTAGCCGCACCGCGGTGTGTCAGCCCAACAGGTAAGGAGACCATCAGGCTTTGGCACATCCTTCCTGACCAAAACGCCGGGAAACTCTTCAACGAACTTGTTGCAGAATTCAACGCCAATCAGAGCCAGATAACGCTCGAGTCCGAGAGCCTCAAGGGCTTTGGCGCGATGCTCGATCGTTTGAACGCAACGACAGAGGACAATTGGCCTGACATCGTGATCTCGTCTACCGCATCCCTCCAGCGGCTCACAGACGCGGTTGGCACCATAACCCCGGCTGAGTGCCCATCGGGTAGGGCCGCTACGGCTGGCTTTCTCCCGGCTGTCGCCGCCGCGTACAGCATTGAGGGCGACCTGCAGGCGATTCCGTATGGCGTGTCTACGTTGCTGCTGTTGTTTGATGCAAATGAAATGACCGCAGCGGGTCTCGATCCGAAGCGCCCGCCCACTACCCCCGAGGCGTTGTTGGCGGCTTCGAAGGCTGTCGTGAAGAGCGGCGTGAGCAAGTACGGCCTTGTGATTCATGAGTGGTACGCCAGTTATGTGATTCAGCAGTGGGCCGCTCAACGCGGCGAGGTTGTCGCGGCGCCAAACAATGGTCGAAACGGCGAGAAGGTTTCGGTCGACTTCAACACGGCCAACAACCGAGCGGCGATGAACTGGCTCGATGAGTTAGTTCGCACCGGCGGCGCCGTATGGATCGGCGGACAACAAACGGGTCAAGAAGACATCGTTCGCGTCATCGTCGATTCAACGATGTCGATTCACACCTCTGGTTCGATCGGCGACATTTTGGCTGTCGAAGGTCGTGGCCAACTCTCGAACTTCAAGCTTGGTGTCGGCCCGATGCCTGGTCCTGGAGTGGGCGGTCTTGTTGGGGGCAACGCTATGTGGATGATCGACCACCAGTTGCCTGAGCGTGCCGGAGCAGCCTGGAACGTAGTTCGTTGGCTCACCGAACCAAGTCAGATGGCGCGACTCGATGTGGCCACCGGGTACATACCGCCAAGCGCGGCTGTCGCAAGTGAGCCCGCCGTCGTAGCGGCATGGAAGCAACACCCTGAGCTCAAGGTTGGGTACGACCAGCTCGAGGCAATGTCGGGCAGTGCGGCCTCTGCCGGGCCACTGTTTGGGCCGTCGATCGATCCAGTGTTTTGGACCCTGACGCACGCGATCCTCGACGATCACACGGAGCCCAGTGCAGCGCTCGACGCGGCTTCGAAACAGGCCAACCAGTTGTTGGCCGACTTCCTCGCCAATCGGCCAACCCGATAGCGGCCGACGCAGATCTATTTCTTTGTGCCTCGAATACAGATCCAGCTGGTCTCGACCCGAGGGTCATCGGCCTTGGCATATGTGTCGCCCGGGTAGAGCTGCGCGCATGCCTCCTCTGGATCGATTTTCACCACGGTGAACTCGTCGTCCTTGCTGCGGTAGGTGCAGACCCATCCGTAGATGTCGTTGGACATGTTGACCGAGGTTGATCCAAGCCCGTAGAGGCCATCGCAGTACTTGCCGAAGTCGATTGAACCAAGCCGCTCGTCGGGCTTGCGCTGGGTCTGAACGTATTCGCTCATTTTGAACGCGCCGAAGGTGGCACCGAACCCAAGCCCGATGGCGAAGATACCCGCGCCGATGCGATTCACTTGCTGTCGCGAAGGTCGAGGTAGGGGGTAAGAAAGGGGCGGCACCGAATGGCAAAGTCGCGCATCTGGCGCAGCGTTGGGTCGTTGAGGCCGTGCATGATGAGATCTGGCAACAGCTGCGCGCGGTAGTTCTTCACCGTGTTGAGTTTGAGCCCCGAGCGGTCGGCGACCTCTTTGTACGAGGGATCGCTTGCGCTGAGTAGAGCGGTCCAGAGCTTCGCATGACCGCCGTGATGCACCAGTGACGCGAAGCTTGAAAGGGTACGTAACGGTGGGCGACTGGCTGGCAGAAGCGTCTGCACCGCCGGATCTACTGGTGCGCTACCGGTGGTGACGACTGACTCAATCGCAGCGAGTTGGTACGCCAACGGTGCACTCTTGGAGATCACCGTGGCGATGGGTAACAACTCCCACGCGTCGCGTAGGACCTGAGCTACCCACATGTCGCCTTGGGTAATAATCGCGAGTTTGGCCGATGGACACGCAAGGTGAATCTCGGCCAACGCATCGAGGCCGGTGCCTTGCTCTTGTGGAAATGAGAGGTCGACGATGGCGAGATCGAGGTGTTCGAGCGTCTTGAGAGCATCGCCCACGTCGGCGAGTGCTACTGCGACCGCGACCAAGTGGCCCAGTTTGCTTTCGATAGCTATAGCGAACAATTCGGCTAAGGCACCGGCATCATCAACGAGCAACAATTGCACCACGGCGGTTCCTTTCGGTACGTGCCACGCTGGCTTGGACCATGGTGCCAGTGTCGGTGGGAGTCACAACGAGCTGACCATCGCCGAGATCTTGCTGCAGCGACCACAAGGCGCGGCCAACAGGAAGTTCGGAAGCACTGAGGCCGCCAGCATCGTCGGTGATGATGATGCTGAGGTACTCTTCGGTTCTTGTGACGTCGAAGCTGAGGCGCGTGGCGCCAGCGTTGAGAGCGTTAGAGGTCAACACGCTGACGGCGTGGGAGAACTCTCGACCGACTTCGGTGGACACAACCATCGACACATCATCGAGCGATGGAACGCGGTCGATAAGAACGCCGTTGTTTTGCGCTCTGCGGAGCCACGGTTGAATGATCTCGGCGACGCGCACGGTTTCTGTGGCGAAGATCGCGTCGAGCTGGCGCAGTCGGATCTGATGGTCGAGGTCGTCGAGTAGTTGCGCTACGTCTTCAAATTCGATGGACCGCGACTGCACTTGGATTGACACCAGACGCAATTGCGCGCAGAGGTCGTCGTGCATCCAGTGGGCGTTCTTTTGATGCTCAACAGTTGCGGCCGTGTCGTAGAGGCGTTGGCGGTCGGCCTTCTCGCTCTCGTCCAGTTGGTTGAGCCCCCACGCGGTCAGTGAGGCGATGATCACCCACGAATGCAGAGCGACGAGCACCGGAAATGCCGTGCTCCATACCGAACCTGATTGCTGAAAGGTGGCTGCGCCGAGCAGCCCTCCGATGGCACCAAGGTGATACGGCGAGAGGACAAACGCAGGCCACCACCGTAAGGGTCGCAGATGCCATCCGAGGGCCCATGAGGTGAGAACGGCATCGGCACCGAGCGCGATGCCAATTGGCCACGTGTTCAATGAGGCCCATCCGGGCATCACTGCGAACGCGCTTGTCATGAGTGCCAACGCGAGCATCGACCGGACCGTGACTCGAACACCATAGGGAATGTGGAGTTTTCGCCCGGTGAGTGTGAGCAGCAGCTGTCTCGCCGAAAAGAGAAGGCAGACCATGCTGAAGGCAAATGGGGCGAACACGATTACTGGTGTGCCAGCGTGGCTGCCTGCCGTGAGCTGATATGTCCAGCCCAGTACGGCTGCAATAAGAAAGGCCGCTGCCTCAACGACACCCGCCACCTTGGTGACTGCTGAGCCCGTGGGCCCCTCGTCGCTCCATGCCTCGCGTCCGGCAATCAGCGCCAGGCTGCGTTCGGTCGACTGACTCGCTGTTGTCCCCCGCATCGTGGACCATTCTCGCCGATACGACATGTAGAGGGAAGGGATGCATGTACATGTACTTACGTACATGCATTGCGCGGCCTTACCCCAATTTTGCGATGGGCTTACGCTGCGCGCTCAAGGATCGAAGCAAGCGTGGACCCGCTCATTCGATTGCGCAGCAACGATGACCTTGAGGGTGCGCGTTTGCCCTGCCGTGGTCGCCTACCATTGCCCACATCGTGTGCCGCGGCGGCTTCCTCCGTCGTTGCGGCACCGGCCGCTGCAGTACCCCCCGCTGCAGCGGCGCTTTTTTCGCCGGTGCAGTCGTAGACCTTCGTGTACTTCGAGGCGTGATTGCCGGCGTTGGCGGTTACGGCTCTACTGAGTCGGTGATCGTGTTGCGCTCGACGGTGTGCCAGCGTCGGCAGCCTGCCTGATGAAACCAGCGCTCGATGGTGATGCCTTCGAGATTGTCGAACATCCAGACATAGTCGATGTCGCGCTCATTTGGATCAGTGATGCGATCGGGCACCGTAGGAAGTTCGCCGCCGAAGCCGAACTCTTCGATGGGGCGACTGCCGCAGTTCGGACATGAGAGCCACAACATCAGCGTGTACCTGCCGATCCGAGATCGGCCATCGCGTGGTCGCGTGCAAAGCGGTCGAGGGCGAATGGCGCGATGAGATCGGGGGTTTTGCCCGTGGCAATGAGCTGGGCCATTTGTTCGCCTCCGGCCGGGATGCCTTTGAACCCCCAGGTGCCCCAACCGGTAGAGATGACGAAACCATCAACGCCGGTGAAGCCCATGATCGGCGAGAAGTCGGCCGACACATCGCAGATGCCGGTCCATTGGCGCAGCACGCGCAAGTCGCGAAGGAACGGCAAACAGTTGGTGATCTTCTTGGCGCAACTCGCCAGTGAGTTAAAGGTGGACTGCATCGAGTACGAGGGCTGTGGTTCGAACTCGGCCCCGATGAGCATTTGGCCACGCGGTGTTTGCGACACGTAACACGACAACTCGGAGTCGCTGATGATGCCGGAAAACCCCGGTGCGTAGGCGTTGGTCACGAACGCTTGCAATG
>CAMASN010000049.1 GCA_945861025.1 Ferrithrix thermotolerans DSM 19514 | reverse complement strand
TGAGGGCACTGAGATGGTGATGCCTGGTGACAATGTGTCGATGACGGTTGAGTTGGGTAAGCCAATTGCGATGGATGAGGGCTTGCGTTTCGCTATCCGTGAGGGTGGTCGTACTGTTGGCGCCGGCCGCGTCGTCAAGATCCTGAAGTAAGCCCGTTGGTGGTGATCGTGGGGCTGCATTGGCGGCCTCACGACCACGCCGCTTCTACGAGAGAACATCTCAAGAGAGAAAATCATGGCAAAGAATGACAAGCGGGTGAAGATCACCCTCGAATGCACCGAGTGCAAGCGACGGAACTACATCACGATGAAGTCCAAGGTCAACGACCGCGAGCGCCTCGAAATGAAAAAGTACTGCGCGCACGACCGCAAGCACACCTCGCACAAGGAAACGCGCTAACACACGTCACCCGCAGCAGTGGCTTGGTAGCCTTCACTCTTCCTCTGCATGCAGAGGGCAGTAGCTCAGCTGGCAGAGCATCGGTCTCCAAAACCGAGTGTCGGGGGTTCGAATCCCTCCTGCCCTGCTCATTTACCCCGCGCGCGAGCCTGGAAAGTTAACTGAATGTCAACTGAAGACCTCAACCGAGAACAGAAGCGTCAGCTTCGCAAGATGGGCGCCCTCGACGAGAAGGGACAGCCCACTCGTGCTGCGCGCCAAGCGCCACAGCGTTCCGGTGAACCACGTGTTGGTCCTGTGACCTACATCAACGAAGTCGGCGACGAAATGCGCAAGGTCGCCTGGCCCAAGTTTCCCGAGGTCCGGCGCATGGCCATCATCGTGCTCGTGACGGTCGTGTTGTACACCGCCTACATCGGCGGCCTCGATTCGTTGTTCGGCGTGATGTCGAACTGGCTGTACTCGACCACGTGATGAACAACGACATGCTCTCAGATCAAGCAACTATCGATTCCGATGCCGGCGATGACTCCGCCATCGAAGAGTCAGTGATCGACGCCTCGTTCGATCTCACCGCAGCCCCCGAGGTTGCAGCCGAAGCCGAAGTGGCCGATGTACCCGAAGACGATCCGTGGACCAAGCCAGGTTCGTGGTACGTGGTTCATTCGCAGTCGGGCTACGAAAAGAAGGTCACGGCCAACCTCAATGCTCGCATTCAGAGCATGAATATGGAAGACAAGATCTTCGAGATTGTCATTCCCATGGAAGAGGTAGTCGAGTTCAAAAACGGTCGTAAGCAGACCGTGCAAAAGAAGGTCTTTCCTGGTTACTTGCTGGTTCGTTGCTACATGGACGACGAGTCCTGGTACTGCGTTCGCAACACGCCAGGCGTCACCGGTTTCGTCGGCCAGAGCCGTCAGGGCCAAAAGCCCACGCCGTTGTCTCGCCGCGAAGTGCTCACGTTCTTGTCGGCCAAGGGCGATGGCCAAGAGCAGTCAAACCGCAAGAAGCCAAAGCTCGATTTCGAGGTTGGCGAAAGCATTCGCGTGAAGGAAGGCCCATTCGCCGACTTCAACGGCCAGATCGCCGAAATCAATGCCGATCACATGAAGCTCAAGGTCCTTGTCAACATCTTCGGTCGCGAAACCTCGGTCGAGATGGACTTCAGCCAGGTTGCCAAGCTTTAACCCGTAATCTCCGCTCGTTCCGCCTCACCTGTGAGTCGGCCTCGTTTCATCGAATCCCGAAAGAAGTACTGCAATGGCAAAGAAAAAGGTCACAGCGATCATCAAGATCCAGATCCCGGCAGGCAAGGCCACTCCGGCCCCACCAGTCGGTACCGCGCTCGGACCCCATGGCGTACCAATCATGGACTTCGTGAAGCAGTACAACGCGGCCACCGAGTCGCAGGTCGGAACCATCATTCCGGTCGAGATCACCGTCTTCGAAGACCGAACCTTTACGTTCGTCCTCAAGACCCCTCCTACCCCCGTGTTGCTGCGCCAAAAGGCCGGCCTCGCCAAGGGTTCGACCACACCAGGCAAGCTCGTCGTTGGTGCAGTCACCGAAGCCGATGTCGAAGAAGTCGCCAAGATCAAGATGCCAGACCTCAATGCGTACGACCTCGAAGCCGCCAAAGAGCAGGTTCGTGGCACGGCGCGTTCCATGGGCCTCAAGGTCAACTCGTAATTTCGTTCACGTGTTAGGTATCGCGTTGCACCACGGTGCGCGCAGCAATTCGAATATCCAAATCATCACTCGACCGGGACAACCTCGCCCGGCGGTGCAACCACTGAGGGAGACACACAATGTCCGGTAAGAAGTTCACTGACGCGACCAAGAAGTTCGATCGCGATCAACTGTTCACCCCCGTCGAGGCCTTGGCCTTGGCAAAGTCGTTGGCCTCTGCCAAGTTCGACGAAACCGTCGAGTTTGCAGCTCGCCTCGGCGTCGACCCACGTAAGGCCGATCAGATGGTCCGCGGCACCGTTGCGTTGCCAAGCGGTACCGGTAAAGACGTACGTGTTGCCGTGTTCGCAAACGGTGAGGCCGCCCAGGCCGCCCGCGATGCTGGCGCCGAGTTCGTTGGTTCAGACGACCTGGCCGCCGAGATCGAAAAGGGCATGATGAACTTCGATGTCGCCATTGCCACCCCAGACCTCATGCCAATGGTTGGTCGTCTTGGTCGGGTGCTCGGCCCTCGTGGCTTGATGCCCAATCCAAAGACCGGCACCGTCACGAACGATGTCGCTCGCGCCGTCGCCGAGTTCAAGGGCGGCAAGGTCGAATACCGCACCGACCGCTACGGAAACGTGCACGTTCCGCTCGGCAAGGTCAGCTTCGAGCCAGATGCGCTTGAGGCCAACTTCCGCGCCGTGCTCGACGAACTTCAGCGCGCGAAGCCAGCGTCGGCCAAGGGTCGTTACCTGCGCAAGATCACGATCTCATCCACTATGGGACCTGGCATCAAACTCGACACCAACCGGCTTCGTCCCGAAGTCGCTTGATCACTGGCGCCCAGTAGGCCACGCGCTGTCAGACAGCATTTCGTGGACCTGCCGGTAGCCTGCACAATCTAAACCCAACGGTTGCTTGCCAAAGACATCTGGTCCACTCGTCACCTCGGTGCCGAAGGGGTAATGGATCTTCCGCCAGACGAGGTGAACACTCCCAGTTCTCGACCCTGCTCTCAGTGTCGTCGCCGGGTGGCGTTCGCTCAACAGCGAGTGCCCCGCACGACATTTGAGAGGAGGTGTACATGGAGAACCCAAGACAAGAAAAAGTGGCGGTTGTCGCCGAGATTCGCGAGAAGCTCAGCGCAGCTGACGCAGCAATCATCACCGAATATCGCGGTATGAGCGTCGCAGCGTTGGCGCAATTGCGCCGCACGCTTCGGCAATCAGGCGCCGAGTACAAGGTGTACAAGAACACGCTGGCTCGATTCGCTGCCCACGAGGTAGGTATCGACGGCCTTGACGCATTGCTCGTTGGCCCAACAGGCATCACGTTCGTTAACGGCGACGTCGCAGCAGCGGCTAAGGCGTTGCGCGACGCAGCCAAAGCAAACCCGTTGCTCGTCATCAAGGGCGGCTCACTTGGCAACAACACGCTGTCCGCAAAGGACATCGAGGCGCTTGCCGATTTGCCACCACGCGATGTTCTGCTCGCTCAGCTCGCTGGTGCGTTCCAGGCTCCGCTCGTCAAGACCGCAGGTCTGCTGCAGGCGCTGCCTCGCAACTTTGCTTACGGCCTCAAAGCCCTTATCGATCAAAAGGCGGCATAGCCCGCCGAGTTACCTGCGGCGTTGTCGCAGTCAATCCATTCTGCATTACTGCACATTCATTTCAAGGAGAAATTTACTATGTCATCGAAGGACACAATCCTCGAAGCAATCGCAAACATGACCGTTATCGAGCTCAAGGAATTGCTCGATGCGTTCGAAGAGAAGTTCGGCGTCACTGCTGCTGCCCCTGTGGCAGTTGCAGCGGCCGGCGGCGCAGCCGCTGCCCCAGCCGAAGAAGAGAAGGACGAATTCGACGTCATCCTCAAAGAGGCCGGCGCCCAGAAGATTCAGGTCATCAAGGTCGTGCGCGAGCTCACCAGCCTGGGTCTCAAAGAGGCCAAGGATCTCGTCGATGCAGCTCCTAAGGCCATCCTCGAAAAGGCCAGCAAGGACGATGCCGAGAAGGCAAAGGCCGCGCTCATGGAAGCCGGCGCTGTCGTCGAAATCAAGTAACTCTTGCGGGCAACTGCCCGTTGGTGTGTAACAACGAAGAGCCGGTCGCGCCCCTTGGGTCGACCGGCTCTTCGCATTTCTCAGATGGGTTCGAGGGGTACTTCCACCGACCTGAAGGGCGAAGTAGGTCGGTCTGCCCCGGTCGATGGTGCGTGACCTTTGACCTATTGCGGTTGTTCGCAGGGCAATGCAAGGTCTGTACAAGATCGGGTAAACATACTTTTAGCCAACTGGAAGTAGCTGTGATGCCCCTCAGTCGTAGAGATTTGATCAAGACCGGTGTGTTTGCGGGTGCGGCGTTGTCGTTGCCGTTGAATCGGGTGGTGTCGGGGCAGAGCGCGTTTGCGAACCAGATGCCAACCTCGAAGCTGCCGAAGCCGTTTACGGTGCCGTTTTCCCGTGCGCCGATCGCGGTTCCGGTGCGTACTACGGGTACCGCCGACTATTACCACATCGAGTCGAAGATGATTTCGGGCGAGATTTTGCCTGGCTTCAAAACAATGCTTTTTTCGTACGGTGGTTCGGTGCCTGGCCCGGTGATTAAGGCCACTCGAGGGCGTGAGGTCGTGGTGCGGCACTGGAACAACTTGCCAGCGGTTCATCCAACGCTTGGTTATGAGCCTTGGACGTCGGTGCACTTGCACGGCGGTGCCTCGTTGCCGCAGTACGACGGTTACGCCAGCGATGTCACGTTGCCCGGCCAGTTCAAGGATTACCACTACCCGAACCAGCAGTGTGCGCGCACCTTGTGGTATCACGATCATGGCATTCATCACACCGCCGAAAACGCGTACCACGGCTTAGCGGCGCAGTATCACATTCATGATCCTCTTGAGCAGTCGTTGGGTATTCCTCAAGGCGAGTTCGATGTGGCATTGATGCTCAGCGACGCAGTGTTTAACAAGGATGGTTCGTTGCTGTTCACTCTTGCGAACCAGAAGGGTTTGTGGGGCGACGTGATGTTGGTCAACGGTCGGCCATGGCCAGTGATGCAGGTGAAGCGCCGCAAGTACCGTTTCCGTTTGTGCGCTTCTGCGTTGTCGCGTTCGTTTGGGTTGTCGCTTGATTCGGGTGATCCACTGGTGGTGATCGCCACCGATGGTGGTCTGATGCCAGCACCAGTGTCTACGAACATGTTGCGAATGATGAGCGGCGAACGCTACGAGATCATTATCGACTTCTCGAAGTACGCCGTTGGGCAACGAATCGTGTTGAAGAACACCAGCCCCAGCAACAACAACAGGGACTTCGTGAACACCAACAAAATGATGGCGTTCGATGTTATTGGCGACACGTTCGACACCACCAACAATGAAGTGCCAGCCGTGCTCAACCCGGCCGACCCGGTGATGAACCTACGCAAAGCCGACGCCGTGAAGACCCGCGAGTTCTTGTTCCACCGAAAGGGCGGGCAATGGGTCATCAACGACACCACATGGAAAGAGGTCGAGGACAGCAACTTCGAGTTCGTGCTGGCCAGTCCACGCTACGGCGATACCGAGATTTGGGAGTTCAAGAACAGTGCTGGCGGATGGTTCCATCCGGCTCACGCTCACCTCGTCGACTTCCGCATTCTGTCCCGCAACGGCCTACCACCAATGCCGTATGAGGTTGGGCCCAAAGACACCGCTTATCTCGGCGAGAACGAGACAGTACGTGTGCTGATGAAGTTTGAGGGTCGCGGCAAGTACATGATCCACTGCCACAACATCATCCACGAAGACCACGACATGATGGCCCAGTACGAAGTCATCGACCCGCTGCGACCTGGCGACGACCCCATGGGCACACGGGCCACGGCCTACTTGCCAACCACGCCACCGGTATGAGCTCTGACCACTCCACACCGCTCGCGGGAGGTGTTGATGTGGGTGCCACCGTGTTGCATCGCGAGCCGCTCAAGCGTCAGCGCCTGCGACTCGATCATCAGCGCAGCTTTGCGGTCGATGCAGCCATCGCGTTGTCATCGGCCGCGGCGCTTGCCCACGCCGCCTCGACATCATCTCACTACTCGTGGTGGGCGTTGTCCGGCGGGCTCTTTGCCTTCTTGGCAGTGGCCCAGGGTGCGTTGGCGTACAGGTTGTACCGTAAACCGATGAGCGATGCTGCGTTACGGGTCGCCGTGTGGGGCACCGTTGCCATCGTTGGGTTATACGTGGTGAGTCGAACAGTGGGCATCCCATTTGCGCCCGAAATCGCCGGGCATGGCGGCGCAGCGCGTCCGGGTCGGTCGATAGTTCCTGGAGCGAACAAGTACGTCGGCGCCTTCGATCTCTTGACCCTGGTCGTTGAGTTGCTGTTGGTAATGGTCCTCACCGGATTGATGACCAAGCAAACTCGGCAACGCACCTCAGCCAAGTTGATGTGGGCTGGGCTTGCCATATGGGTACTGGCCGGCGTCAGCGCGCTGTGAGCGCAACCGCTGAATTTTTTGCTCCCGAGGGCGAGGCCGATGGCCACGCAATTGTCGAGGTCGTTGACAAGAAGCGTCGTGCGTTGTGGCAGTCGCTCGTAGTCATCGTTGTGTTGTTGATATCAGTTCGTGCCTTTGTCGTTGATCCCGTCTCGGTGTATGGCAACAGCATGTCACCCGGTTTCCGCCAAGGTGACGTCCTTGTGGTCGATCGCCTGACCTACCGCTTTCGTGGCCCGCGACCCGGCGAGGTTGTGGTCACGAAGAACCCCACCACTGGCGAACTCATCGTCAAGCGCGTCGTGGCTATAGGTGGCCAAAACGCGGGAATTGAGGACGGTCGTTTGGTGATCGATGGCGTCATCTTCAACGAGTCGTACATCAATAACGCGGGCATGGCCGGCTACCTCTTCGGCCCCAACCCGGTGCCGCGTGGCGAGGTGTTGTTGCTTGGCGACAATCGTGATGAGTCGGTCGACTCCCGTGAGTTTGGCACCGTGCCGGTCGACTCAATCACCGGCCGGGTGTTGACGCACCTGTGGCCGCTCGGCGGCCACGACTGAGCGCAGCGCTCGACAGCGCTGGTATCTAGCGATGGGTTCGGTTGAACTCGACGCAGTCGGCGTAGCGAACTCGGCCCCCACCAAACAGGTCAAGCGCCGAACCAACTGTGAGGTCGACGCGCCCATGGCTCATCTTGTGCACGGTGTGTAGATCGTCGATTGATTGCGCGCCGCCTGCATAGGTGCAGGGGATGGGCGAGCCCTCGGCTAGCAGCGAAACCAGGTCAAGATCGATTCCTTGGGCCAAGCCCTCTACCTCGACCCCATGCACCAAGAACTCAGCGCAGCCCTCGGACAATCGTGAGAGAGTTGCGTTGTCTACTTGCAAGGTGGTGAACACCTGCCACCGATCGGTGACCACCCAATAGGCGCCGTCTCTCGGTCGGCACGACAGGTCGATCACAATGCGGTCACGGCCCACCGCAGCGACTGCAGCATCGAGGCGCTCCTGCGAAAACGCGCCGTCGACGAATAACCACGAGGTCATGATCACGTGTGAGGCGCCGGCGTCGAGCCACTGCTGTGCGTTGTCAGCCGAAATGCCGCCTCCAACCTGCATCCCGCCAGGCCACGCGGCCAGAGCCGATCGGGCGGCTGATTCGTTGCCCGCGCCCAACATGATCACGTGGCCGCCGAGTAGTTCGTCGTCGCGGTAGGTCTGAGCGAACCAACGAGCGGGATGCTGGCTCACGTGGTTGGTGGCCACGGTGCCTTCGGCCAAGGCGTTGTCGCTGAGGGTGGCGCCCACGATCTGCACCACTTGTCCAGAGCGAAGGTCGATGCATGGCCGGAACATGGCTCCACCGTAGCGAATCAACACTGCATGAAGTCGGAGCAAATTCCGTTGGTAATGCTTGACTGATTCGCCCGAAACGCTTACCGTTCGCGCTAACACATGATGCGGCCAAGCTGTCTCGGCTTGGGCGTTGACTCCTCACGCTCCCGACGATAGGATCGTCTGTTGCCGTGCGTGTATCTGTCTGCTACCACTTTTGTAGTCGATATTTCGCGCACCTAAGCGTTCCCCCGTGTGCCAACGAGGAGTTGTAGTGGCCAAGAGTCCAACCACCCGTGAGCGTTATTCGTTTGCAAATCTCGAAGATCCATTGGATCTTCCTGACTTGATTGCGATTCAACGCGAGAGTTTCGAATGGTTCTTGAACCATGGACTCGCAGAAACCTTCCGCGATATTTCGCCGATCAAAGATTTCTCCGAGGCACTCCAACTCGAACTCGAATTCGATCCCGACGACGAAGACTTGCGCCCACCGCCCAAGTTCACCGTGGCCGAGTGCAAAGAAAAGGACATGACCTATTCGGCGCCCATCTTTGTGCGCGCCCGGTTCATGAACCGCAACACCGGCGAAATCAAAGAGCAGACCGTCTTCATGGGTGACTTCCCGATGATGACCGAAAAGGGAACCTTCATCATCAACGGCACCGAGCGTGTCGTGGTGAGCCAGTTGGTTCGTAGCCCAGGGGTCATCTTCGAGCCCGGCGAGCGCTTCCGCCTTCGTAACCTCAGTAAGCACCAGCTCGTCAAGGGCACCGTGCACCCATACCGTGGCGAATGGCTCGAGTTCGACGTCGAGCACAAGCCTGGCAAGTTCGTCACCGCTGGTACCCGCGTGGCTCGCAAGCGTCGCCTCGGCATCTTCACCCTGCTGCGCGCCCTCGGCTACGACGAAGAGCACGCCCCAGGCTTCATCGACCGTTTCGTGGCCCACTTCGACTTCCTCGAAGACCAGTGGGATAAGGAGCGTCACTTCGCTCCCACCCAAGACGAGTCATTGGTCGAGATCTACAAGCGGGCCCGCCCAGGAGAGCCACCAACGCTCGAGTCCTCACGTGCCTTTTTCCGTAACGCGTTCTTCGAAAACCGTCGCTACGACCTCAGCCGCGTGGGCCGTTACAAGCTCAACCGCAAGCTGGGCAACGAAGTGTCGCGCCTGCCCGAGTTGTTCGGCCTCGACGGCGATCTGCTCGACCTGCCAACCGACGATCAAGATGTGCTCAGCCGTTGCGAAGTGGTCGCAGCGCTCAGCTACATGCTGCACCTCGTCAAGCAGGAGCCCGGCTACCGTCTCGACGACCAAGACCACTTCGCCAACCGCCGCATTCGCAGCGTGGGCGAGCTCATCCAGAACCAAGTGCGCATCGGCCTCAGCCGTATGGAGCGCGTTGTTCGTGAGCGCATGACCACTCAAGACGTCGAGGCCATCACGCCGCAGACCTTGATCAACATCCGCCCAGTCGTTGCCGCAATCAAGGAGTTCTTCGGAACTTCGCAGTTGTCGCAGTTCATGGACCAGGTGAACCCGCTTTCTGGCCTCACCCACCGTCGTCGTTTGTCGGCCCTCGGACCTGGTGGTCTGAGCCGCGAACGTGCCGGCTTCGAAGTCCGCGACGTTCACTTCAGTCACTACGGCCGTATGTGTCCTATCGAGACTCCAGAAGGTCCAAACATTGGTCTGATTGGTGCACTCAGCACGTTCGCCCGAGTGAACGAGTTTGGTTTCATCGAGAGCCCATATCGCAAGGTTGTCAACGGCGTCGTCGTCGACGAGATCGTCTACATGGCGGCCGACGAAGAAGAGAACTACGTCGTTGCTCAGGCCAATACGCCTATTAACGCCGACGGTACCTTCAAGGACCCCAAGGTTCTCGTGCGTCGTTCGCCTCAGGCGGCCAGCCTCGACGACCTGCGCAAGATGCTCGAAGCCGAAAGCTTCTTCGGTGCCACCACCGACATTGCGTTCGTGCCCGGCACCGAGGTCGACTATATGGACGTGTCGCCACGTCAGATCGTGTCGGTCGCAACCGCGCTCATTCCATTCCTTGAGCATGACGACGCAAACCGCGCCCTGATGGGTGCCAACATGCAGCGTCAGGCCGTTCCACTGATTCGTGCCGAGGCGCCATACATCGGCACCGGCATCGAGGCCCGCGCCGCTCGCGACGCAGCCGACCTAATTCAGGCTGTCGAAGATGGCGATGTCATCGAAGTCAGCGGTGAGAGTGTCACGGTTCAGTACAAGACCCTCGGCAAGAAGGTCTACCCACTGGCCAAGTTCCGCCGAAGCAACCAAGACACGTGCATCAACCAGCGCGTGCGTGTTGCCGAGGGCGCCAAGGTCAAAAAGGGCGACATCATCGCCGACGGCCCATCAACCGATCATGGTGAATTGGCGCTTGGTAAGAACCTGCTCGTGGCTCTGATGCCATGGGAGGGCTACAACTTCGAAGACGCGATCATCCTCAGCGAGCGTTTGGTGAAAGACGACGTACTCACGTCGATCCACATCAAAGAGCACGAGGTCGATGCCCGCGACACCAAGCTTGGTCTCGAAGAAATCACTCGCGACATCCCGAACCTGAGCGAAGACATCCTTCGCGACCTCGACGACCGCGGCATCATCCGCGTTGGCGCCGAGGTCGGCCCGGGTGATGTGCTCGTGGGCAAGGTCACGCCAAAGGGCGAGACCGAGCTCACTCCTGAGGAGCGCCTCTTACGAGCCATCTTTGGCGAGAAGGCACGCGAAGTTCGCGACACCAGCCTCAAGGTGCCACACGGCGAAAACGGCAAGGTCATCGACGTCAAGGTTTTCACCCGCGAAAATGGCGACGAACTGCCACCAGGCGTGAACCAACTCGTGCGTGTCTATGTTGGCCAAAAGCGCAAGATCAGCGTTGGCGACAAGCTCGCTGGCCGTCACGGCAACAAGGGTGTTATCTCCAAGATCCTTCCGATCGAAGACATGCCGTACTTGTCCGATGGCACCGCCGTCGACATCATCCTCAACCCACTGGGTGTGCCAAGCCGCATGAACGTGGGCCAGGTTCTCGAGGCTCACCTTGGTTACTGCGCCCGTTGGGGCTGGAACGACGTCAAGAACAACGTCACCGTCGGCGATGCGCCCATCCGTGGCACCGAGACCAAGACCCGCCCGAACACCAAGCCGAGCACATTTATTGCAACGCCAGTGTTCGATGGCGCCCACTGGGACGAAGAAGAAGCCGCCGGAAAGCACCCCACAATCCAGAGCATTCTGGCGAACCTCAACCCAGAGAGCGTCGACGGCAAGCGCCTCATTCAGATCGACGGCAAGACGCCGTTGTATAACGGCCGCACCGGCGAGTTGTACGACAACCCGATCACCGTTGGCTACATGTACATCTTGAAGCTGGCCCACTTGGTCGACGACAAGATTCATGCCCGTTCAACCGGCCCATACAGCATGATCACCCAGCAGCCGCTTGGTGGTAAGGCTCAGTTCGGTGGCCAGCGTTTCGGCGAGATGGAAGTGTGGGCTCTCGAGGCCTACGGCGCGGCGTACTGCTTGCAGGAACTGCTCACCATTAAGTCCGACGATGTGCTCGGTCGCGTCAAGGTGTACGAAGCCATCGTGAAGGGCGACAACATCCCAGAGCCCGGCATTCCTGAGAGCTTCAAGGTTCTCATGAAGGAAATGCAGGCGCTGTGTCTCAACGTTGAGGTGCTCGCTATTGACGGTAGCGAGATCGAGATGCGCGAGATGGACGAAGACGTGTTCCGTGCCGCCGAAGAACTTGGCATCGACATCAGCCGCCCAGAGCGCGGCACCGACGAAGACGACCGCGAGCGTGCTGCACGCCGCGAGCGCGCGTACTGAGCAAGAACTAGAACGAGACGACACGAGACGAGGCCAGGGAACGATGCTTGACGTAAACATGTTTGACCAATTGAAGATCGGTTTGGCAACTGCCGACCAGATCAAACAGTGGTCCCACGGCGAGGTGAAGAAACCCGAAACGATCAACTACCGCACGTTGCGTCCCGAAAAGGACGGGCTTTTCTGCGAGAAGATCTTCGGACCAACCCGCGACTGGGAGTGCTACTGCGGCAAGTACAAGCGGGTGCGCTTTAAGGGCATCATCTGCGAGCGCTGTGGTGTCGAAGTCACCCGTAGCAAGGTGCGCCGCGAGCGCATGGGCCACGTTGAGCTTGCTGCACCAGTGGTGCACATCTGGTATCTGCGCGGTACCCGTAGCTGGTTGGCGTACCTGCTCGCCGGCGTCGAGACCAAAGAAGAGCTCAAGGCTAAGCAGCTCGAGAAGGTCATCTACTTCGCAGCCAACTTGGTCACCTGGGTCGATGCTGACAAGCGTCACGCCGACAAGTCGAACCTCGAGGTCGAATACCTCGAAGAGCGCGATGCCATCCGCAAGGAAATGGAAGTTGCGATCGATCGTCGCTACAAAGAACTCGAAGACGAAGCTGCCAAGCTCGAGTCCGAGGGCGCTAAGGACAGCGATGTCAAGGCACGTGGCAAGGTCGCCGAAAAAGAAGTGGCGATGCTGCGCGATCGTTACGAGTCAGAGCTCGATTTGCTCTCGCGTACGTGGGATGAGTTCAAAGACATCCACAGTCGCAAGATCATTGACGACGAGATGCTGTGGCGCGAGCTGCGCGATCGTTACGGCGACTACTTCGAGGGTGGCACTGGTGCAGACAGCATCAAGCAGCTCATCGATCGCATCGATTTCGATGTCGAAGAGATCAAGCTTCGCGAGGCAATCGATCCGCCAGAAGGCGGCCGCAAGCCACTCAGCGCACAGCGTCGCCAAAAGGCCATCAAGCGTCTGAAGATCGTTACGTCGTTTAACAAGCGTGACGAAAATGGTCGTCGGGTCAATGATCCCAAGGCAATGATTCTCGATGTCGTGCCGGTGATCCCACCTGAACTGCGCCCAATGGTGCAGCTCGATGGTGGCCGTTTCGCCACCAGCGACCTCAACGATCTCTACCGTCGCGTCATCAACCGCAACAATCGCCTCAAGCGACTACTCGACCTCGGCGCACCTGAGATCATCGTCAACAACGAAAAGCGCATGCTGCAAGAAGCAGTCGATGCATTGTTCGACAACGGCCGCCGCGGTCGCCCAGTTACCGGTCCAGGTAACCGCCCGCTGAAGTCATTGTCCGACATGCTCAAGGGCAAGCAGGGTCGCTTCCGTCAAAACTTGCTCGGTAAGCGCGTCGACTACTCGGGCCGTTCGGTCATCGTGGCTGGCCCAACGCTCAAGCTGCACCAGTGCGGTCTGCCCAAGCTGATGGCACTCGAACTGTTCAAGCCGTTCGTGATGAAGCGTCTCGTCGACCTCGAGTTGGCGCAGAACATCAAGAGCGCCAAGCGCATGGTCGAGCGTCGTCGTCCGCAGGTGTGGGATGTCCTCGAAGACGTCATCAAGGAACACCCAGTAATGCTCAACCGTGCACCAACGCTTCACCGCTTGGGCATCCAGGCATTCGAGCCGGTGCTCGTTGAGGGCAAGGCCCTGCAGATTCATCCGCTGGTGTGTACTGCGTTCAACGCCGACTTCGACGGCGACCAGATGGCCATCCACGTGCCGCTGTCCGCCGAGGCTCAGGCCGAAGCCCGCGTGCTCATGCTCAGCGCCAACAACATCTTGTCGCCAGCGTCGGGTCGCCCAACGGTTACTCCTTCGCAAGACCTCGTCATCGGCGGGTACTACCTCACCGAAGAAGTCGAAGATGCAGCGGGCAACGGTCGCACTTTCCGCCACCTGTGGGAAGTGCTGCGCGCATACGACGAAGGCACGCTCAATTTGCATGCCCCAATCATGTTGCGTCGCCCAGCCAGTGCCACGCTGCCAGCCGACACGTTCCGCACTACTGCTGGCCGGTTGTTGTTTGAAGAAGCCCTCCCCGAGAGCTATCCATCCAAGTTTGGTCACATTGACTTCCTCGTCAAGAAGAAGGAAATGGGCGTCATCGTTGAGCGTCTCTCCGACAACTACCTCAAGTCCGAGGTCGCCGTCGCACTCGACGCAATCAAGGCCGTGTGCTACCGCTTCGCATCGCAGAGCGGCATCACCGTGTCGATCGACGACGTCAAGACCCCCAAGAACAAGCGTGCCATCCTCGACAAGTATGAAGAGCAGGCCGACAAGGTCGAGAACCAGTTCCGCCGAGGCATCATCACCGACGGCGAGCGTCGCAACATGGAAGTTCGCATTTGGACCGACGCCACCGCCGAAGTTCAGGCAGCGATGGAACTTGAGTTCAAGGCGCAGCGCTTCAACCCAATCGACATGATGGTTGGTTCGGGTGCTCGCGGAAACATGACCCAGATGCGTCAGATCGCAGGCATGCGTGGCCTCGTGGCCAACCCTCGCGGCGACATGATTCCTCGACCCATCAAAAAGAACTTCCGTGAGGGCCTCGAGACACTCGAGTACTTCATTGCTACTCCTGGTGCCCGTAAGGGATTGGTCGACACCGCACTTCGTACCGCCGACTCGGGTTACCTCACCCGCCGTTTGGTCGACGTTGCTCAAGAACTAATCATCCGTGAGATCGATTGTGGATCCACACTCGGTATCTGGATCGAAAACGTCACTCCTGACACGGCGAACACTCGTGCGTATCTTGAGGCGAAGCTATTTGGCCGTGCGTTGTTGCAAGACCTCAAGCTCACCAACGGAACCGTGTTGGCCAAGAACAGCCTCATCGGCGACGAAGAGATGGAAGCACTGCGCGACGATCCAAAGATCACCCGCGTTCGCGTCCGCTCGGTGCTCACTTGTGATGCCGATCTCGGTATCTGCGGTTTGTGCTACGGCCGTTCGTTGGCCACCGGCAAGCCGATCGAGCTCGGCGAGGCTGTCGGCGTTATCGCCGCCCAGTCCATTGGCGAGCCTGGCACTCAGCTCACGATGCGTACCTTCCACACTGGTGGTGTGGCCGGTAAGGACATCGCCGGCGGTTTGCCTCGCGTTGTCGAGTTGTTCGAGGCACGTACGCCTCGTGGCTCGGCTCGTTTGGCCAAGGCCAGCGGCATCGTGCATGTTGGCGAAGACGAAGGCAAGGGCATTCCGATCACCGTCATCGACGATGCGGGTGAAGAGCACTTGATCGTGTTGCCAACCGGTAGCCGCCCAAGCGTTATCGACGGCAACGACATCAATGCAGGCGATCCTGTGACCGACGGACCGTTCGATCCCAAGGAAATCATGGAGATCAAGGGCATCCGCGAGACCCAGCACTACCTTGTCGAAGAGGTCCAGAAGGTGTACCGCGATCAGGGTGTAAGCATCTCCGACAAGCACATCGAGTTGATCGTGCGTCAGATGACCCGCCGCGTTGGCGTGCAAGAGCCAGGCGAGACAGGCTTCCTGCCTGGCGAGCGTGCCGATGCCAAGGTCTTCCGCGACACGAACAAGCGCATGGTCGAAGAAGGTAAGCGCCCAGCCGAGGGTCGCCCAGAATTGATGGGAATCACCAAGGCATCGCTGGCTACCGAGTCGTGGCTGTCGGCCGCGTCGTTCCAAGAGACCACTCGAGTGCTCACCGAGGCAGCCATCGATGGCCGCAGCGACAGCCTCTTGGGCCTCAAGGAAAACATCATCATCGGCAAGCTCATCCCAGCCGGTACCGGCATGGAGCGCTACCGCGACTTCGAAGTGTCGGCGCCTGACTACAAGCCAATGGCGTACTACAGCAGCGACACCGAAGATCCAGCGGCGTGGTTGGGCAACCTCCACGGCACCTATTCAGACAGCGACGTTCCGGCCGAAGCCTGATTGTCGTAACGGCGTTGGCCGTTCAGTCGTCAACGAGCGCAGGTGGTCTTCGGATCACCTGCGCTCTTTTGATTTTCTAGTGAATCGTCCAGCCGCCATCGACCATCAGCACTTCGCCGGTGACATATGAAGCAGCATCCGAGGCCAGAAACACCACAGGCCCGACCAGCTCATCGGCCCGACCCCGGCGACCAAGCGGCGTGTGATCAAGGATCGCTTGTTCGGCAGCTTCACCATGATCGTTGGCGTCGCCTGCCATGAAGACATCCATGTATGCAGGCGAGAAGGCGTTGACCCGAATACCGTGTACGGCCCATTCGAGCGCGAGCGAGCGCGTCATCATGTTCACGCCGCCTTTTGAGATGTTGTACGCCGCGATGTTCTTCACGGCAACCTCGCCGCAGATCGACGAGTTCGACACGATGCTGCCGCCTCCATGGGCGATCATCACGTTGGCGACGGCCTGAGCAAAAAAGAAATAGCCCTTGAGGTTCACGTCGAGCACGAAGTCGTAGGCGGCCTCGGTGAACTCGAGTGCGGGCTGCGGGGAATCGACACCCGCGTTGTTGACCAGAATGTCGATGCGTCCAAAGTGCTCGGCGGTGGCGTGTACCACTCGATCGATGTCGGCCTTCGACGAAGCATCTCCGGGTATCACGAAGCATTCCCGACCCGTTGCTCGCACCGCCGCGGCGGTCTCTTCGAGCTCTGACACGGTGCGACTTGTGATCGCAACGTCGGCACCGAACTCGGCGAGGCCAACCGCAAGCGCACGGCCCAGACCGCGCCCGCCTCCTGTTACCAAGGCTTTGCGGTCAGTGAGGCTGAACAGGTTTGACGACACATCGAGCAACGTAGCATTGGTCGAAGTGCGCCTATGTCGGGTCGAGCAGCCTCTGATAGCTCACGTCGCTCGTTTGGGGCCCAATGCCAAATGACCCAAAGTCAGCGAACTTAGCACCGCGCGGGTTGCCGCATCGGGGACCTACCTCTAACATTGCAGGGTCCTACGCAACGGGCGTTCCGCTGCGTGCATAGGTTTCTTTTTACAACGCGAAAGGTTTACGCGTGCCCACAATTCAGCAGCTGGTCCGCCAAGGGCGTAGCAGCAAGTTCACAAAGACCAAGACACCAGCCCTCAAGGGTTCGCCGCAGCGACGCGGCGTGTGTACTCGCGTCTACACCAACACCCCAAAGAAGCCGAACTCGGCCCTTCGCAAGGTGGCGCGCGTGCGTCTCACCAGCGGCGTCGAGATCACGGCCTACATCCCGGGCGAAGGTCACAACCTCCAAGAGCACAGCATCGTGTTGGTGCGTGGCGGTCGTGTTCGCGACTTGCCAGGTGTGCGTTACAAGGTCATTCGTGGCGCGCTCGACGCAGCCGGAGTGAAGAACCGCAAGCAGAGCCGCAGCCGTTACGGCGCAAAGACCCCGAAGTAATAGGAACGAACCGCCATGCCACGTAAAGGACCTGCCGAGCGTCGTGAAATCACGCCGGACCCCATCTATCGCTCGCTGCTCGTTTCGCAGATCACTAACAAGGTCATGCTCCACGGCAAGCGCAGCCTCGCCGAAAAGATCGTCTACGACGCACTGAAGATGGTCGAAGAGAAGACCGGCGCAGAGCCAATCGCCACGCTCAAGCGTGCGATTGAGAACCTCAAGCCACCACTCGAAGTGAAAAGCCGCCGCGTTGGTGGAGCCACCTATCAGGTGCCAGTCGAGGTCCGTCCTCGTCGTGCCGGCACCTTGTCGATCCGCTGGCTCGTCGACTTCAGCCGCAAGCGTCGTGAGAAGACCATGGCCGAGTGTCTCGCTGGCGAGATCATGGATGCCGCCAACGGCCTTGGTGCCGCTGTCAAGCGTCGCGACGACATGCAGAAGATGGCCGAGAGCAACAAGGCCTTCGCTCACTACCGCTTCTGAGCATTTGGTAGCACGAACTACAAACACCCGCCCTCACGGGCGGGTGTTTTGTTTTTCGGCCCGAGGCCCCGTGACCCCTGTGGCGCCGGCCATTGAGAACGGCGGCGCCACAGGGTGCGAGTCGCCAGACCTGCCGTTAGCATTGTTTCTTGTGCCTGCGACCGGCTTCGGTTGCTGCTCCCTCGATCTAGCACGACGCAAACGGAAGAAGTACTGAGATGGCAAAGCGCGAATTTCCACTCGAGCGCACTCGCAATATCGGCATCATGGCTCACATCGACGCTGGTAAGACCACGACCACCGAGCGCATCCTGTATTACACAGGCAAGAGCTACAAAATCGGTGAGGTGCACGACGGTGCAGCCACGATGGACCACATGGCCCAAGAGCAAGAGCGTGGTATCACCATCACCTCTGCTGCCACCACGTGTATTTGGGACAACCACCGCATCAACATCATCGACACCCCAGGTCACGTCGACTTCACCATCGAAGTAGAGCGCTCGTTGCGCGTACTCGACGGCGCCGTCACCGTGTTCGACTCGGTTGCTGGCGTCGAGCCACAGACCGAGACCGTGTGGCGTCAGGCCAACAAGTACAACGTGCCGCGCATGTGCTTCATCAACAAGATGGACCGCATCGGCGCCGACTTCTACCGCACCGTGCAAATGATGAAAGACCGCCTTGAGGCCACTCCAGCCGTGTTGCACCTGCCAATTGGTGCCGGCGGTATCGAAGTCAACACCCCGTTCATCGGTCTCATCGACCTTGTCAAGATGAAGGCCCTCATCTGGCACGACGAAGAACTGGGCGCCAAGTGGGACGAAACCGACATCCCAGCCGACATGGTCGAGATCGCCGACAAGTACCGCGAAGAGTTGCTCGAGACCATCGCAACCAGCGACGACGAGCTGATGGAGAAGTACCTCGGCGGCGAGTCGCTCACCATTGCCGAGATTAAGCGGGCCATTCGTAAGGGAACCCTCGCATTCGACTTCGTCCCCGTCCTGTGCGGCTCGGCGTTTAAGAACAAGGGCGTTCAGCCAATGCTCGACGCAGTTGTCGACTACCTGCCGAGCCCGGTCGACATTCGTCCAGCACAGGGCGTCGACTTTCACGACAATCCAATCGATCGCAAGGCCGACGAAGACGGCCCATTTGCTGCGTTGGCGTTCAAGATCGTGGCCGACCCATTTGGCAAGCTCACCTACTTCCGCGTGTACTCCGGCAAGATCAGCAAAGGTGACGAAGTGTTCAACAGCACCAAGGAAAAGCGTGAGCGCCTTGGCCGCATTTTGTTGATGCACGCAAACCAGCGCGAAGACCTCGACATCGCGATGGCAGGCGACATCGTCGCAGGACTTGGTTTCAAAGACACCACCACTGGTGACACTCTGTGCGACCGCGCCAACCCAATCATTCTCGAGCGCATGATCTTCCCTGAGCCCGTGATCCACGTGGCCATTGAGCCCAAGACCAAGGTTGACCAAGACAAGTTGGGCAAGGCCTTGAAGAGTCTTTCTGACGAGGACCCAACCTTCCGAGTGCGCACCGACGAAGAGACCAACCAGACCGTCATCAGCGGCATGGGCGAGCTCCACCTTGAGATTCTCGTCGACCGCATGCAGCGTGAGTTCGGCGTCGACGCCACCGTCGGTAAGCCACAGGTGGCCTACCGCGAGACCATCACCAAAAAGGTCGAGTCGGTCGAATACCGCCACATCAAGCAGTCGGGTGGTTCGGGTCAGTTCGCAGTGGTGAAGATCACCCTCGAGCCAAACCCAGAGGGCGGATACAAATTCCTCGACAAGATCACCGGCGGCAAGGTTCCTCGCGAATATATCCAGCCTGTGAACCAGGGCATCCAGAGCGCGCTCGACAACGGTGTGCTCGCCGGCTACCCAACCGTGAACATTATGGCCAGCCTCGTCGATGGCGCCTATCACGACGTCGACTCCAGCGAAATGGCGTTCAAGATTGCCGGCCAGATGGCATTCAAGAAGGCTGCCGAAATGGCCAAGCCCGTTCTGCTCGAGCCCATCATGGGCGTTGAGGTAGTCACCCCGGACGAGTACATGGGCGACGTCATGGGCGACCTCAGCAGCCGTCGTGGCCGCATCGAGGGCATGGAGGCTCGTGGCAACACGCAAGTCGTGCGGGCCCAGATTCCTTTGTCCGAAATGTTCGGCTACAGCACCGACCTGCGCTCACGCACCCAGGGCCGCGCTACATACACGATGCAGTTCGACAGCTACCAAGAAGTACCAACCGCAATCGCCACCGACATCATCAAGCGCGTCCGCGGCGAGTGATCCCACGTGGCGAACTTGTTCGCCACAGGTGCCGCTGCGGGTTGTCGGCTCGCAGCATCACCTCTAGCATAAGGAGTTCTGTAGCGCCGCTGTAATGCGACGTTACTCCTCACGATCTTTGACAACCCACTGACATCCAACACGGAGAAATGACATGAGCAAAGCAAAGTTTGAGCGCACGAAGCCGCATGTGAATATTGGCACGATGGGTCATATTGACCATGGTAAGACGACGTTGACTGCTGCGATTTCGAAGACGTTGGCTGGTAAGGGGTTGGCGAATTATACGCCGTTTGATCAGA
>CAMASN010000048.1 GCA_945861025.1 Ferrithrix thermotolerans DSM 19514 | reverse complement strand
TTCCATTCGTGTGCGTTGATTCCCATATTGGATGCCATCAAATGCTGGGGCAGCAACTTTGATGGGCAACTCGGTAACGGCACAACCAACATCGGTTCGAACACACCAGTCAACGTGAGCGGCATCACCGGCGCCACCCAAATCAGTGCCGGGGGCGCGGATTCGTGTGCGTTGCTTGCTGATACCACCATCAAATGTTGGGGCAACAACCTCAGCGGGCAACTCGGTGATGGCACCAACGACGACTCGAACACACCAGTCACCGTGACCGGCATCACCGGCGCCACCCAAATCAGTACCGGGAGCGACCATTCGTGTGCGTTGCTTGCTGACGGCACCATCAAATGCTGGGGCGAAAACTTTGATGGGCAACTCGGTAACGGCACACTCACCGACTCGAACACACCAGTCACCGTTTTCGGGATTGGTGGAAATCCCTTGTTCACCAAACGCGTCACCCAAATCAGTACCGGGGTCCGCAATTCGTGCGCGTTGTTCACGGACGGCATCATCAAATGCTGGGGCGACAACTTTTTCGGGCAACTGGGTGATGGCACCAACACCGACTCGGCTGCACCGGCAATCGCCGTCACCGGGATTGGTGGTCTCGTGGTCTCACCCTAATCAGTGCCGGGTTCGCCCATTCGTGTGCGTTGATTCCTGTATTTGGCATCATCAAATGCTGGGGCGGCAACGCCGACTGAAAACTCTCAACCCACCAGTCAACTGAACTGGGGGCAGACCCACGGCACGAAAACGCCGATGGTGATCACCGCCGTCGACGGAACACCCTGCATCATGATCGCCACCGCCGAGGGCCGCCACGAGATCGAACTCAAGCGCAGCCAGACCAAAATCCGGTCCAACGCGGACAGCACCTTCACCGTCGGTGGCTGGTGGAGCATCCCCGACCAACCGCTCGTCCCACGGCACCTCCGACATGCCAAGGCATGGATCAGGCACAACTCCACCGAGGATGAAATCGCTCGCAAGAAGCCGCGCACTCGCGCGCTGCGCCCGATCCCGTCGACCGACCCTGACTTCGCTGCCCTCTACGGCGTACGCAACGACACCGAGAGCAAGCACCACATCATGAAGAGCGTTCTACCCAACAAGCGCCTCAACGTCGTCGGACTCAACCGCGTTCGGCTGCGGATGCACGCATGGCAGCTCGGGCTCACCCTCGGGGCCGCCCTCGCCTGGCACACACGAACCGGCGGCGACATCAGCCACCTGTTCGCACAACCACCACCCTTGGCCGACGCCGCCTGACCGATCCTTCGGCGAAGCGTTCCGACCAGTCGCGTCCCCAGGCCAACCAAAACTCCCTTGCGATCCCTCGCAAAGCGCTGAACGGATTCACCGCGCTCCCATTAGCCTGTGGCCCGAGGTCGACCGACCCGCGGCACGGGTTTCGCGCCACGTTTCGGTCCATCCCCGCCGGGTTAGCTCAGTTGGTAGAGCGCTTGACTTGTAATCATGAGGTGGCGAGTTCGATCCTCGCACCCGGCTCCAGAGAAGTCCTATTCACAGTATGGTGACGCCATGAAACTCGGACCTGGCCTGTCATTTTCTTGGAAGCGCGCACTCGGAGTCACAAGCTTCAAGCGCAAGATCGCCAAAGCCACTGGCATCCCCACCTCACGGTCCGGTCGGCAAGCAAAGTTTGGGCGCTTCTTCAAGATCCGCTGATCGCTCGCTGGTTCTTCGAGAACCAGCCGTTTACATCGGCCAATACGTACGCATCGACCGACGCAAACAAACACACCTCGCCGGCGGCAGACACCGGGGCAATCACCGCGTTTGCAACGATGGCGCCGGCAACAAAATTCACGCTCGACGCCAACGGTAGCGCACCACACGGAAACACCGTCACGAAGCCAGCGCCAACCGGATCGACAACGGTCACGTTCAACGACACAGCGCCAGCACCAGTAGACGGCACACCACCCGCGCCAGCAACTCGAACACGCAACACATTCGCACCGCCATATCTCTGCTGCGCAACGGTCACGACGCCCTGCGGTTCACTCGGACGCGAATCGAACACTCGGGCGGGCGACAGTGCCGTGAACCCTGACCCTGATACCAACCAACCGTTTACATCGGCCAACACATAGGCACCGACCGACGCGAAGAAACACACCTCGCCGGCAGCAGACAGCGGGGCGATCACTGCGTTCGCGACCGTAGCGCCGGCAACAAAGTTCACGCTTGATGCCAACGGCACCACGCCACACGGAAACACCGTCACGAACCCAGCGCCGACCGGATCGACCACCGTCACGTTCAACGAAACGGCACTCAGACCGGCGGACGGCACGCCACCCGCGCCAGCAACTCGAACACGCAACACGTTGGCGCCGCCGTACTGCTGCTGCGCAACGGCAACGACGCCCTGGGGTTCACTCGGACGCGAATCGAACACTCGAGTTGGCGTCAACGACGCGAAGCCATCGCCAGCCACGAACCATCCGTTCAAATCGGCCAACACATAGGCGCCGACCGAAGCGAAGAAACACACATCGCCCGCAGGGGACAACGGAGCAATCACCGCGTTTGCAACGGTGGCGCCGGCAACAAAATTCAGGCTCGACGCCAACGGCAGCGCACCACACGGATACACCGTCACGAATCCCGGACCAATCGGATCGACAACTGTTACGTTCAGTGAAACGGCAGCAGCGCCACTTGCTGGCACTCCACCGACACCCCCCACGTGGACTCCCAATACGTTGGCCGCGCCGTAACGCTGCTGTGCGATAGCAACTGCACCTTGTGGTTCACCCGGTCGCGAGTCGAAAATGCGCACTGGGGTCAACGCCGAATAGCCCGATGCCAACACCACCGAAGCAGTCGGCGAACTCGGCTGGCTTGGACCAAAAGAGTTGTGCGCAACAACGGTGAAGGTGTAGGTGACACCCGACCGCAAGCCCGTGATAGAGCACGACAACGCGCCACTCGTTGTGCATGTAAGACCGTCGGTGCTGGCCGACGCGGTGTAGCCAGAAATCGGCGAGCCACCATCGTCGATGGGTGTAGTCCACGACAGTTCAACATGGAGACCAACGATCGTGGCCGCAACAACCGGCGGGGCAGAGGGAACTGTTGCGGCTACCGCAATGACACCTGTGACCTCTGAAGCGGGACCAACGCCAAGCGCATTCTCACCAGACACTCGGAACACATAGGACGTTCCGTTCAGCAAGCCTGTGACCGTGGCCGCGGTGGACAAAGACACACCATCATCAAACGTGGACCAACTCGCTAAATCCACTGTCTTGTACTGCACCACATAATCAAGAATCGTTGCGTCGCCGTCGGTTGCCGGAGGTAACCATCTGAGCGCGACCCGCGCATTGGCGGGCGTGGCGAACACCGAGAGGGGCGCACTCGGCAAACCTGGCGGCGACATATACAACAACTTGTTCGGATCGCCCATGTTGGTTCCGGTAATCACGCCCGACGTGGTCGATGCGTCGATCTCGGCCCAAATCTGTGCAGGCGTGCTGAGCGGCGAGGTCTGCAACATGCGCGCCACCACGCCGGCGACGTGCGGTGTGGCCATCGAGGTGCCGCTCATCGTTGTTGTCGCAATATCGCTTGTGTAATGAGCAGACTCGACGCCCGAGCCTGGGGCAAACAGATCGAGACATGAACCAAAGTTGGAATACGAGGCGACCACATCGGTGCCCAAATTGGTGATGGCGCCAACGGTGATTGCTGCAGGCGTTCGCGCGGGGCTATCGAGGCAAGCATCGGTCGGCGGCGCCGGAGACAGCGCGTTGCCCGCCGCCACCACAACGGTGACACCGTCGGCGATGAGATTGTTGACCGCAACGTCTTCGGCCGAAAACTCGGGGCCACCTAAGCTCAGGTTGGCGACGGCAGGAACCCCTGCCACGTGATGGGCAATAACCCAATCGATGCCAGCAATGACGCCCGTTGTCGTGCCATCGCCTAAGCAATCAAGCACGCGCACTGGAATCAACGTGACGGCCTTGGCTACTCCGTAGGTTGCGCCGCCGAGTGTTCCGGCCACATGCGTGCCGTGGCCACTGCAGTCTTCGGTACCGATTCCCGAATCGACGCCCGGATACACGTAGCCCGATCCCACCCGGCCGCCGAACTGCTGGTGCGTGCTGCGGATTCCCGTATCGACCACATATGCCGTCACCCCGGCCCCGGTGGTCGTATATGAATACGAATTGCTCAATGGTCTCGATCGTTGATCAATGCGATCAAGTCCCCACGGCGTAGGGGTTTGTGTGATGGCCACGGCTACGGGTTGGTCACGCTCTACACGAAGCACATCGGGATCATTGCGCAGGCGTTGCACATCGGAGGGCGAGAGGTCGGCGGCAAAGCCATCAATCGCGTTCGCCCATTCTGCGCCCACAGCGGTGCCGCGTAGCGATTCATCTGCGGCCGTTTGACGCCGACCTCGCGCATTTGAGAATTCAACGACGTAGCTCTCGGTTGACGCTGACACCAACGCCGATGCTGACGATGCTGACGCCGCCGCCGATGCTGACGCCGCCGCTGTCGGCGTGATCGATGCAGTCAATATCAGCGAAACCCCGGCAAGATACGCCACCCAAATTCGGTCTCGGTGGACGTGCTCCGGCCTCTTTGGCTGGCCACGGCACTCCGATAAAACGGATCTCGCCATCAGCCCTGACCCTAGCCCCGAATGAACCCCAGCAAGGATTGTGCGTGGGTACTTGTATCTGGCCGCCCAGAAGGGCAGGCTGTGCACGTGGAACATGTGATCGAGCTAACCGAACGCGAGCGGGCCCTTTTAGATTTCGAAGGCAGCTGGTGGACACTCGACACATCGAAAGACGAGCTGATCAGGGCTCGCTTCTCGTGCAGCCTCGACGAGTACTACCAAGAACTCAACCGCTTGGTCGATGTACCGGCAGCGCTCGCCTACGAGCCATTGGTGGTTCGCCGCCTCGTTCGCTTACGCGATCGCCGTCGTCGCGCCCGTCTTGAAGGTCCAGCCCAAGTCGATGACGCCCATGGAGGCACCAACGTATGAGCAATGACAATTCTTCACGCCGGCCCCACGGCAAGTCGTCGGGCGGAGCTCCAATGGGCTCCACCATCAGCATCGTGGTCGCGGTCGTTGCTGTGGTCATGGGCTTTGTCATTCTCAAGAACATCACCAGCGATAGTTCTGGTGACTCGGCGAGTACTCCAAGCGAGACCACGAACCCAATCGATGCATTCGATCCCAACGCCACCACCATCCCGCTCGAAACCACCACAACAGTGCCGGCGATGGTGTACACCGGCGCCACCGTGTTAGTGGCCAACGCATCGGGTGTCAGCGGCACGGCCGGACAATTCAGCAAGGCGCTCGGCCAGGTGGGCTTCACCATGGCCACACCAACCAACGCTGGTGGCGCCGAAGCCAAGCTCCCGGTCAGCAAGGTCTACTTCCTGCCCGGCGGCGAACTCGTTGCAGCCTCCGTGGCCAAGTCGATGGGTGGCGTGGCCTTCTCTGCAATGCCAACACCGGTGCCCATCAAAGACGAAGCCGCTGGTCTCGGTGTGGCTACCGTGCTGGTCATGCTCGGCGCCGACCTTGCCGGCAAGGCGTTACCTGCACTCGCTGGCGAGCCAGTGTCCACCACGGTCCCACCAATCACGGGTCTCGGAACCACCACAACCGTTCTGTAGCTAGAGCGTTCGCAGTAACTGCAACGCCGCCTGCTCGATACACATCTGAGTCTCCGCCATTGCTTTGTCGCGCCCAAAAGCAGCCACGAGGGATACGTGTTCAACGCGGTCGGCAACGTCGGGATCTGCATCGCCCACGATTGCGGTAATCGGTCGCTGTGCCCGCTGAGCCATGGCCTGCATACCTCCGACGACTTTGCCGTGGAAGCTCTGCTCATCAAGGAAACCTTCACCGGTGATGATGAGTTCGGCGTTCGCGACACGATCGTAGAGATCGAGTTCGTCGGCCACGAGTTCGAAGCCGGGCAACAGTCGCCCGCCGAGAGCCACCAGTGCACCAGCGAGTCCGCCCGCTGCACCACCACCAGCAATGGTGCGCACATCGGTGCCGTAGTCGCTTTGATACATCTGAGCCAAGCGTTCGAGGCGACCCGTGAGCATGTTCACCTGTGCTGGCGAGGCACCCTTTTGCGGAGCGAACACTTCGGCTGCGGCGACAAACGTGGTGGTCACATCGCAGGCCACAAGTAGCTCGACACCGCGCAGCCGATGCGGAGCGTGGATAGCGCGCAGCGCGCCAAGGCCACCATCGGTTGTTGCCGATCCGCCAAGGCACACGATGATTCTTTTGGCACCGCTATCGAGCGCTGCATCAATGAGTTCGCCGGTACCCGCAGTGGTGGCAGCGAGCGCGTCGTTGCGCTCGGCGCCGCCAGCCAAGGTGAGACCAGAGGCAAGCGCCATCTCAATGACCGCGGTCGCGCGGCTGAACCGCCACGGCGCCTGTACCGGATCGCCGAGCGGACCGGTGACCACCGTGGTGCGATTGGCACCGCCGAGCACATCGAGCGTGCCTTCACCTCCGTCGGCCATGCCAACCTCGTCGCAGTCGTGCCCAAGCTGCCAACACGCATGGCCAATGGCGCGGGCGACCTCGGCAGCGGTGGCTGTACCGCGGAATTTGTCGACAGCAGCCAGAACTCGCACGCTGCGAGGCTACCCGTAGCCATTCAGCGTGACTGCGTGAAATCCAGACCGCGTCGGTAGTGTTTTGCTCTATGGCTGTCACCGTTCGAATCCCAACCACGATGCGTCCGCTGGCAAGCGGCAGCACCACAGTTCAGATCGAGGGAGCAACCCTCGCCGAGGTCCTCGCCAATCTCGATGCCGCGTACCCAGGTTTCAACGACCGCTTGTTCGACGAAACGGGCGCACTGCGCAAGTTCGTCAACGTGTTCGTAGCCGACGACGACGTGCGCTACCTCGATGGCCTCAACACTGCGGTTCCAAACGGCGAAACCGTTTCGATCATCCCCGCCGTCGCCGGCGGCTGCTAAGCCTCAGACCGTCAACAGGTCAACAAACTCGGCGCGCCGTTTCGGGCCAAGCCGGGGCTCTTCGGGGCGATTGTCGCGGTCTTGCCAGACGGCAAATACGCGGGCAGCGAGTTCTGGATCTTTCACCATCGTGTCGGGGCTTGTGAGCAGATTGAAGCTGCGAAAGAACGCTCGAAAGACCACTGCGTCTGAGCGCATCGCGGGCAGCAGGCCATCACGAAACACACCACGCATGAACGTGCGCGGATCGGTGGTGTCGCCATCGGGATCGTCACCGGCGAGCAACGCCGTGGAGACACGCCGCGCCTCGGCGTCTTGGTCGACACCGGCTCGATACCACGGATAGATCTCGGAGCGCAGGCTGGTGTCGTAGGCAAGCGCAAGGGCGCGTAGATCGTGAGCATTCTCGTCAAGCGCCTCGGCGATGAGATGTGCTCCCCAAAACGCTGCACTGCATCCACGGCCATACAGCGGGTTCGTGCACAATACGGCGTCGCCAACCGGCAACAGACCAAGTGCCACTGGCTCGCCATCGATGACGAATTCGCGCCAACGGTTGAGCAGCCCAGCCATCACGTGAACGTTGTCGGAGAGCGGCTCGGCACAGCCATCGAGCCATGGTGCTGTGGCGACCAACTGACGCGCTGCGCTGTCGAAAACTGCGGGGTCGGTGAGGATCTTGCGCAACTCATTGTCGGCCGTTGGCGTCGCCAAGGTGACACTGAAGGTGCGGTTATCGCCCACGAAGACGCCGTATTTCACGTAACCGAGATCGCCGCCGATAGGGCCTGAGCGAGGTGGATAATCGAAGCCTTCGCGCAATCGGTAAAAGCGACTGAAGTACACGATGCCGGTGTCTTCAACCTCTTCAGCGATCTCGGCCGCACCGGCTTCAGTGAGCCATTCGTTCACTGCGCTGCGACGGCCATTGGCGGCAACGACCAAGTCGGCCAACAGTTCGGCACCATCGGCGAGACGCACACCTGAGACCACAACGGCGCCATCGACAGACTGCGTGGACACGACACCTTCGACACCAACGCCAGTGCGGAACGTGACCCGGCCTTCGGCGAGTGCGGCGCGGCGCAGCACCCACTCGAACGTGGTGCGACGACACGCCAACATGACCAATTCGTCGTCGTCGGCTTGGCGCACAAACCCGGTCATCTCGGGTGGCAGATCGTCGCCGAAGCGCATCTCGGTGGCGCCTTCATGCAGCAGGTCGGCGTACACATCGGGGTAATCGTTCAGCAATAAGTTGCGCAGCCGAGCCAAGAAGGCGTGGCTGTGACGCACCTGCGGCGCACCGCGGCGGTCCCAGTCGAATGCTTCATCGGCCGACTGCGGCATGGGAGTGTGATCCCGCTCAATCACGGTCACGTCGTGGCCACGTCGGGCCAAAATCAGCGCCAGGCCGAGTCCTGAAACGCCTCCGCCGACCACAATGACGCTTGCTGACGAGGTCTTCATAGGTATGCAAGCTAGATCAGCACACCGTGCAGCGCAGGATCCGGCTCGGCGTCGCCACTATCTGCGTGTGCCGACATCGGCAAATGCAGTCTCGCTCGCCCTGCGGTTGTCGCATTAGCACTCGCCCCATTAGAGTGCTAACAACTCGCAACGGCGAGTGAAATCCATCAGTTCGTCCAATGGAGGACACCAGATGTCGAAGATGATCGCGTTTGACGAGCAAGCTCGTCGTGGGCTTGAAGCGGGCATGAACAAGCTCGCCGATGCAGTGCGAGTAACGCTCGGGCCAAAGGGCCGCAACGTCGTATTGGACAAGAAGTGGGGCGCACCCACCATTACCAACGACGGCGTCTCAATTGCCAAGGAAATCGAACTCGAAGATCCGTACGAGCGCATCGGCGCCGAACTGGTCAAAGAAGTCGCCAAGAAGACCGACGATGTTGCCGGTGACGGCACCACCACCGCCACGGTTCTCGCTTGGGCCATGGTTCGCGAAGGTCTGCGCAACGTCGCCGCCGGCGCCAACCCAATGAGCCTCAAAAAGGGCATCGAGGCAGCAGTCATTGCAGCCGTCGGCAGCATCAAGGCACTCGCCAAAGAAGTCGACTCGAAAGAGCAGATCGCTCAGGTCGCCTCGATCTCGGCAGCCGACGACGAAATCGGCTCCATGATTTCTGACGCCATCGACAAGGTCGGCAAAGACGGCGTTATCACCGTCGAAGAGAGCCAGACCTTCGGCATGGAGATGGATCTCGTCGAGGGCATGCGCTTCGACAAGGGCTACATCTCGCCATACTTCGTCACCGACACCGAGCGCATGGAAGTCTCACTCGACGATCCATACATCCTCATCGTGTCCTCGAAGATCTCGTCGGTTCGCGACATGCTCCCCGTGCTCGAGAAGGTCATGCAGGGCGGACGCCCATTGCTCATCTTGGCCGAAGATGTCGAGGGCGAGGCTCTCGCCACGCTCGTCGTCAACAAGATTCGTGGCACGTTCAAGTCAGCAGCCGTCAAGGCTCCTGGCTTCGGCGAGCGCCGCAAGGCCATGCTGCAAGACATCGCCATCCTCACCGGTGGTCAGGTCATCAGCGAAGAAGTCGGCCTCAAGCTTGAGAACGCCACGATGGATCTGCTCGGCACCGCCAAGAAGATCATCATCACCAAGGACGAGACAACCATCGTCGAGGGTGCTGGCGACGAAGACGACATCAAGGGTCGCATCAACCAGATCAAGGCCGAGATCGACAACACCGATTCCGACTACGACCGTGAGAAGCTCCAAGAGCGTCTCGCCAAGCTCAGCGGCGGCGTTGCCGTGCTGAAGGTCGGCGCCGCAACCGAAGTTGAGCTCAAAGAGAAGAAGCACCGCATCGAAGACGCAGTGAGCACCACCAAGGCCGCCATCGAAGAAGGCGTTGTTCCTGGCGGCGGCGTTGCCTTGCTTCGTGCACAGGCCGCTGTTCTCGAAACGGTTGCTCTGCTCTCGGGCGACGAAGCTACTGGTGCCCGTTTGGTCGCTAAGGCTCTCGAGGCCCCACTCAAGCAGATCGCCGAAAACGCTGGCATGGAAGGCGGTGTCGTCGTCGAGAAAGTCAAGAACATGACCGGCAACGAAGGCCTCAACGCAGCAACCGGCGTCTATGAAGACCTCGTCAAGCTCGGCGTCATCGACGCCGCCAAGGTGACCCGGTCGGCACTGCAGAACGCAGCATCAATCGCTGCGCTCTTCCTCACCACCGAAGCAGTCGTGGCCGACAGGCCAGACGACGGCGCCTCGATGGGCGGCGGCGGAGGCATGGAAGACTACTGATCTTCCTGATTCATTTTGAAGAAGCCCCGGGCCAAGCGCCCGGGGCTTCTTTCGTTTTCCCACATCCCCCGCGCCCGCCACATCCCCCGCCCCCGCCCTCGTCCCCCGCCAACAACCACTTCGCTTCAACAAAAAGTTTGTTGAAGACAATTGGTCGACCCTCAACCTGTTGTCTTCAACAAACTCGGGAGTGCCCGCTTTTCGATGTGAGCCTGCTTGACTGCACTCCAATGACCACGAACGGTCGCCATTTTGCGGCGAACGCGACAGGTCAGCACGGGATCATCTCCCGTCGGCAAGCCAATGCCGGTGGCGCTACTCGCGCCATGCTTCGTAGCCGAGTCCAGAGCGGCGACCTCGAGCGGACTGGGGTCCGCACCTTCACTAGCCCTTTTGCACCCAAGGCGCCGATCGGTGCGTTGCATGCGCTGATGCTCGACGTGGGCGACCCGGTCTGGGTCAGCGGGCCAACCGCTGCGGCCCTGCACGGGTTCGATGGGTTTCGACTCGCGCCGCCCTTTCATCTCACGCTGCCGAACCAGCGCCACATCCAACGACTCGGGCACGTGTTTCATCGCTCGCTTGAGCTGCCGCTGATCGATCAATCCACCGTGAATGGGCTCGCAACCACAAGCCCAACCAGAACGCTCATCGACCTCGCTCGCACTGAGACTCCGCAGCGTCTCACTGCAGCACTCGACTCGGCACTGCGCGACGGCGGAAGCGCCGAAGACTTTCTGCATCGGCGCATCTCGGACCTACGCACCAGCGGGCGCTACGGCATCCCAGCGTTGCTCGATGTCATCGAAGGGTCCGAGCTTTCTCGGGGCGGGCACAGCTGGCTCGAACGTCGATTTCTCGAGCTGGTCGGTCAGGCGAACATCGCCCTCCCCGATACGCAAGCAGTGCTCTCGCGCCAGGGCAATCGCACCATCCGGGTTGACTGTCATTTCGCGGGGACGCCGTTCATCGTCGAACTGCTCGGATACCGCTGGCATCGCACCAAACAGCAGATGCAGAACGACGCCGAGCGAATGAACCGTCTGCAGTTGGCCGGATTTATCGTGATCCAGTTCACCTACGCCGACATCGCCCAGAACCCATCGACGACCATCGACGTACTCCGCAGTTTCCTCGTCAACCCGCCAACAAACGGTTTGTTGAAGACAATTGGTCAACCCCCAACCTGATGTCTTCAACAAACCGGGGAAGAGGGAGGAAAACGAGGGCGGGGGACGGCGGGGCGGGGGGCGCAGCGAAGGGGGGCAGCAGCGAACGGGGTTATTTGTTTTGGGAGTTGTAGTTGCTGATCAGATCGTTGGCGGCTTGGGCCGCTTTGGTGAGCGCAGTCTGCACATCGGCGCCGGAGAGCACCTCGGCCACAGCGAGGGCCGTCGCACGACGCACCGCCTTGTGAGGGCCGATCACCGGGCCTTGCGATGTTGGACCCGGCAACGACGACGTGAGCTGGTCGTAGGCAACCTTGAACCGTGGGTCAGTGACATAGAGGCTCTTGATCGGATCGAGCGTGAGCGCATCGTTACGCACCGGGATGTACCCCGTAGCGGCGGCCCACTGCGACTGGCTCGGAGCACTCTCGAGGAACGCCATGTAGTCCCACGAGGCAGCAGCTTTGGCGCCACCCTTGCCATCGACGATGTACAGCGACGCGCCGCCAACTAAGGCGCCCTTGCCGTCGTTCGGGCCGGGCATCGGGCCGACACCAACTTCGCTTTCGAGCACACCGGGGATGATGCCGCCGCGAACAATCGCAAGCACCGGACCCAACGCGGCCGAGGTGCCGATGGTCATTGCGGCAGGCTTCGTAGCGTCGGCCAGCTTCAAGAATGTGTCCTGCCCGCTGGCGTTGTCGCCCACATACACAGCGCCGCCGTCGGTGACCAGTGACTGCAATGCGGTGAGCAACTTCACACCACCGGCGCCGTCGTAGAGCACATTGGTAGCTGGCGCTGCACGACCATTTTCGTTGTCGGCATAGAACTCGCCGCTCTTGGACAACCACTGCTCGATGTACCAACCGCCACCGCCATCGAAATCGCTGTCGAGCGCAAGGCTGTAGGCGGATGCACCCGACGACACAAGCTGCTTGCTCGTGGCGAGCAACTCCTCGAGCGAACGAGGCGACACCTCAGGGTCGAGACCGGCGGCAGCAAACCGTGGCTTCAGGTAATACAGCACCGGCACGCTCATGTTGAACGGCATCGACCACTGCACGCCTTCGGTGGCATACGCGCCAAGCGCCTGTGGCAAGAACGCCGACGTGTCGTAGTTCGCTGACTCGGCACACGCCTGAGTGGGCACGATGCTCTTGGTGTCGATCATCTGCTGCACCATGTACTCGGGCATCTGCACCATGTCGGGGCGGCTGTCGGTATTGCTCTGCAGGTACTTGTCGATGGTCTCTTCGTAACCGCCCTGGAACTGAAGGGTGACCTTCACTTTGGTCTGCGAGCCGTTGTACACACCCGTGAGCCGTTCGAGTTCGCGACCCAGTTCGTTCGAGAGTCCGTGCCAGAACGTAATCTCAACGGGAGCGGTAGCTGCGGCTGCATCGAGCGCGGCTACATCGCATGGGGGCAACGTGTCTAGCTTGCGAGGCACCGTTGTGGGCGGCACTGTCGTTTGGCCCGGCGTTGTAGACGCGGTGACAGGCGTTGGCGCCCTATCGATTCCGGCATTGGTGAGGCTCTCACCCGATCGACACGATGCGGTGAACACGCCACCGACGACCACCATGCACAACAGAACTCGACGTGACATCACTTACCCCTTTACCGCACCGGCGGTGAGACCACGAATGAGTTGGCGCTGGAACGCAATCAGCACCACGAAAATCGGAAGCGCCACAATCACTGTGCCGGCAATCACCAAGTTGGGCTTGTCGATAGCGGCCAGTTTGAGCGTTTTCAATCCGGTCTGAACCGTGTTGAACTTTTCGTTGGTGGTGACCAACGTGGGCCACAGATATTGGTTCCACGACGTGAGAAAGCTGAACAGCGTGAGCGCACCAATCGTGGGCCTCGACAACGGAACCGCCACCTGCCACAGAAATCCGAGTCGTCCGAGACCATCCATTGACGCGGCCTCATGCATCTCTTTGGGGATGGTGAGAAACACTTGACGGATCATGAAGATGCCAAACGCTGTCGCAAGAAATGGGATGGTGAGCGCCTTGTAACTGTTGATCCAGCTGAGGCTCTGCATTGTGCGACGGTTCACCGTAAGAGTTGCTTCAAGCGGCACCAGCAAGGTGGCCAAGAAGGCGACGAACACAAATGTCTTGCCCGGGAAACGCAAGAACGCAAAGGCATACGCGGCCAAGATCGACGTGATCACCTGCGCCAGAGTGATGAGCACCGCCACATACGCCGAGTTCCACAACGCCCGACCCAAGTGGCCAGCGCGCCACGCCTCGGTGAGGGTGCCGGTGGTGAAGTCGGTGGGTAGCAACGGGTTGACCAACACCTTGTTGCCCGGCTTCAACGCACCCACGACCATCATGTAGATGGGGAAGATGACGATGAACGCCATGAACGTGAGCAGCAAGTAGCGGCCCACTTTACGGGCGCCGTAGACCTGATCAATTGCCATAATGCACCCTCTTTTCGAGACCACGGAACTGCACCAACGCCAACGCCAACAGCACCGCAAACAGCAACACCGAGACCGTGGCCCGAAGGCCGTCGTCGTTAGAAGTGGGCAAGCCAGATCCGTATGCGAGGTACGTGAGCGTGGTGGTCTTGCCCAGTGGTCCGCCTTCGGTGAGTAGGTCCACCTCGCCAAACGACTGGAACGCTCGAGTGGTCAGAACCACCGTTGCGAACAACAGCGTGGGCGAGATCATCGGCAGTGTCACGTTGGTGAACCGACTGAAACCGCCGGCGCCATCGACATACGCGCTTTCGTAGAGATCTTTCGGCACGCCCTGTAATCCAGCGGTCACCACGATGAACGTGAACCCGAGGTTGGCCCAGATGGAACTCGCCGACACCGCCCACAACGCCGAACGCGGATCCTGCAACAGACCTGGCGTCTTGGCAATGCCACCAATCCATTCGGAAAGCACACCAACCTGTGGGTTGAGCAAGAAGAACCACATCACCGAAGCAACGGCCACACTGGTTGCCACCGTGCTCGAGAAAATGGTGCGGAAGATTCCGACACCGCGCATGTATTTGTCGGCCAGCACGGCCAACGCCACACCGAGCACCAAGCCGATGGGCACCGTGATGAGCGCGTACTTCGCGGTCACGATAAGTGCGTCTTGAAACTCGTTGCTGCGGAACGCATCGAGATACTGATCGAACCCATTGTTCGTGCACTTCGTGACGCCGCATCGCTGTTGCCCCAACCACACCGCTTTGATCAGTGGGTACACAACGAATAACAGCAAGATCACACCCGACGGCACAAGCATGAGCGCCGCGAGGCCAGAGTCGCGCCGTTTTCTTTTCATTCAGCGATCCTCTGCTCGGTGACCGCATCGAATCGGTGGCGCACGTGCTGAGCGGCACCAACCCGCACGACGCTGCCCACGGCAGGCGTGACCGCCCCTGCTTCTTGGCGAACCACAACCCGCCGATCGCCCACGCTGCCGGTGATGTGCACCTCGTGACCGAGTTGCTCAACAAGTTGCACATGCAACGACAGCGGGTGATCTGGCGAGATGCGCAGATGCTCGGGGCGCACACCCACAAGGTGCGTACCGGCCTCGAGCGAACCCGCAGGCAAAATGTTCATGGGTGGCATGCCAACGAACTGGGCCACGAACACCGACGATGGCTTGTCGTAGACCTCTTGCGGCGTACCGATTTGCTCGAGATGGCCTCGAGACATAACGGCGATGCGCGTGCCCATGGTCATTGCTTCGACCTGATCGTGCGTGACGTAAACGAACGTTGAGTTGAGGCGTTGGTGTAGGGCGATGAGCTCGGCGCGAGTTTCGCCACGCAACTTGGCGTCGAGGTTGCTCAGCGGTTCGTCCATGCAGAACACGGCCGGATTACGAACAATGGCGCGAGCCAAAGCAACTCGCTGACGCTGACCGCCGCTGAGTGCGCCGGGCTTGCGATCGAGATACTCACCAAGACCAAGCGACGTCGCTGCCTCAATCGCGGCCGCAGCACGCTGCGCCTTGGGAACCTTGCGCACCTTCAGCGGGAACTCAATGTTGTCCTGCACCGACTTATGCGGATACAGCGCATAGCTCTGGAACACCATGGCAACGTCGCGCTGTTTCGGCATGACGTTGTTCACCATCGTGTCGCCGATGTAGACCTCGCCCTCGGTTGGGTCCTCGAGGCCGGCGATGATGCGCAGCAACGTGCTCTTGCCGCAGCCCGATGGGCCGAGCAGGATCATGAACTCGCGATCAGCGATATCGAGGTTGATGTCTTCGACAGCGGTGACGCCATCGAATTGCTTAGTGATGTTCTGTAGTCGAACTTGTGCCACTCAATACGGTACGCCACTGAGTTGGGGCGGTCGCGCAACCCGCGAGGGCGCTAACCTGCTGCGCATGCAAGATCCCGCCGCCGCTACGACCGAGATCGACCTCGACGCCATCGAAACCGATTTGGCCGATGTCGAAACTGCGCTCGCTCGTCTCGAAGCCGGCACCTACTGGACCGACGAAATCTCGGGTCAGCCGCTGCCCGACGAACTGTTGGCCGAGCACCCCACCGCTCGCCGCTTGCCGCAGACCCCGCAGCAGCAAACACCCCAGCCCTAGTCGCGCCCCAAGGCTCCCTTGCCCTGCCACCAAGGCAGTGGGGTAACCTGCACTGAGTTTCGTTTCCACGTTGGGGGATTTCACCATGGCCGATCCGTATAAGCCACGAGCACCGTTTGCCCCTTGGGACCGTCGCACGCTGCCAGGCATCTTCGATGTCGAAGAGTCCGCTCGCCGCGTCGGTAACTACAAGTGGACCGAAATGAAGCTCTTCGAAGCACTGGGCGGATGGGTTGCCACCGTGCCCGAGCTCGACGTGAAAATGCGCCTCGGCACCCACTGCTACAAACACGCATGGCACGCCGAGCTGTGGCACAAGCGCCTGCCCGAGCTGCGCGAGATGAACCCCGAGCGCCTCACAGCTCCAGCCAACGACGCCATGGTGCGTTTCATCGAGGCAATGACCGAACCCGAAGGTCCCGAGCTCACCATCGAAAAGCTTGTTGGCGTGTATCGCGTGCTCATCCCACGGTTCATCGCGGCCTACACGTATCACCTCAACGGCACCAGCGAAATCACCGATGCGCCAACGATCCGGTCACTCAAGTTCATCCTGCAAGATGAGTTCGACGACTGGCGCGATGGCGAAATGATTCTGCAGAGCCTCATCGAGACTCCGGAAGAAGCTGCTCGCGCCGCGGCGCACATGCAAAAGCTCGAAGCCATCATGATCGAGGCTGGCGGCATCGCCGGCATCGGCACACTCGGCTCTCTCTAAGCGAAAGGTCAAACTCATGCGCAAGTTTTTCCCCGTCGAAGATTTGGCTCGCGATAGCCGCTTCAGCAAGATCACCATTGCCGACCGTATGGCCGATCAGCGCACCGCGCTCAACGTCAATGTCAACGGCGATGCCGATGGCCCGAGCAAGCGCACCAACAACATGCGCCTCGTGCCCTCGCGGCGCGACGCCAGCGATGGTGCACGCGGCCTGATGCACGGCATTTTTGTGGGCGAGATCCAGGCGCTCGAAGGCGCCGGGCGCACGTGTTGGGATTTCGAAACCGGCACCGAGGCACCGTTTGCGCTGAAACTCGACATGGCCCGCCAGTGTTGGGACGAAGCTCGTCACGTAGAAATCAGCGTGAAGCTCAGCGATTGGATGGGTAGCGAGATCGGCCAATACGCCGAGAACACTGTGCTGTTCGAAGCTGCGTGTAGCTCAGATCCGGTGCTGCGTCTCGCTGGTGTGAACCGCGCTCTCGAAGGCTTGGCCATCGACGTGTTCACCACCATGAAAGAGTTCGGCGATCTGGCCGGCGATCAGTACCTCGAGTTCTGCGAAGACTGGATGCTGGCCGACGAAGTCACCCACGTAAAGATGGGTTCCGACTGGCTCCGCAAGATCACCGAGAACGACCCTGAGCGCCGCAAGAAGGCACTCGAATTCCAGAACGTGGTCGATAAATTGTTCAGCTATGGCGGCACTCGCAGCGACAGCCAAGAGTCGCCGATTGGCCTTGCCCGCCGGTTCCGCGAACTCGCCGGGTTCACCGACGCCGAGGTCGAAGACATCGCCGAGGTCAGCATGCAAGCACTCAACGAACGCAAGGTTGTAGTCGGCCAGATCCGTGAAGCCAAGCGCCTCGCTGATCAATCGGCACACAAATAGAAACGGGCGCACATGACCATCACCGTTACTCCTGAGGTGTTCAACTACGTGTGGTTCGACGCCGACGTCATTCGCAATATCGCCACTGGTCTGGTCGACGCGCTCGGCATGAACGACTACGAGGTCATCATCGACGTCGACGAGACCACTCCGTTGTCAGGCATCTCGTGCGAGATCGGCGAGACCATTCATATCCGTGCGTGCAGCGGAGCATTCGAAGACACGCGCAAGCCTCGTCAGCAAAGCGAAACCGCAACAGCTACCTCGATTGGTCGAGTGTTGCTGCGGGCCCGCGACCGACTCGTTGGCGGCTTCGGTGAGGCACCAGCCGACAACGATCTCAGCTTGGCCCAAGTGGCTGCGTGGGAGACGTATTCGCTTGGTCGACTCGACCGCCTCGGCGTGCCCACCAACCAGCAGCGCTGGCGTTACAACTTCCGTAATCGTCTCGGCTTCACCGACGCAACCGACGGCGCCTTCGAGAAGATCTGGGGCAGCGACGGACTCACTTGGGGCGAGCTCTGCGCCATCAGCGAGACCGCCATCCCTAGCGCCGCCAAGTAGGCCAACGGTCGACCCGTAGTCAATACTGCAGGCATGACGCTTTCGCCAGAGATTCGCCAACGTACGCTGCACGTAAACGGCGTCGATCTGCAGGTGCTCGAAGCTGGTAACCCAGCGGACCCCACCGTGATCTTGAGCCATGGCTTTCCCGAAGGCGCATATTCGTGGCGTCACCAACTGCCAGCGCTTGCTGCTGCTGGCTATCACGCCATCGCCCCCGACCAGCGAGGCTACGGCTATTCGTCGGTGCCGAAAGAGGTTGAGGCATATCGCATCGATCATCTCACCGACGACCTCAACGCGATCCTCGACGACCTCGGCAAAGAGCAAGCGATCTTCGTGGGCCACGACTGGGGCTCGATCATCGTGTGGGAGAACGCTCGGCTGAACCCTGCCCGGGTGCGCGCGGTTGTTGGCGTGAGCGTGCCCGCCGTGCAGTGGATCGGCAAGCCCACCGAGCTGATGAAGATGGTCGCCGGCGACAACTTTTTCTACATGCTCTATTTCCAAGAGGTTGGGCCAGCCGAGGCCGAGCTCGAAGCCGACCCGTACATGAACATGGCCAAGTTCTTGTGGTCCGCGAGCGGTGATGGCTTCGTGATGCCCACCGAAATGCGCCCCATGGAAGGCAACGGTTTCCTCACCGATACACCGGTGCCGCCCGCACGCCCGTGGCCGTGGCTCAGCGAAGACGACTTGCTCTACTACGCCGACCAGTTTCGCCACAGCGGCTTCTTCGGCCCGGTGAGCTATTACCGCAACATCGACGCCAACTACGAGCTTGCGAAAGGCCTCGGGCTCGATCGCGTGACCATGCCCAGTTACTTCATCGCTGGTGCGAAAGATGGCGTGTTGATCATGGACCCCACGGGCGTCGAGCGCATGCAGAAATCATTGCCCGATTTTCGCGGCCACACGCTGATCGACGAAGCCGGCCATTGGGTGCAACAAGAACGACCAGAGCAGTTCAACGACGCGCTGATCACGTTCTTGAACACGCTGTAAGGGCTTCGAAACGCAGCACCCGCCCGCCCACCAGCCTGACCGGTAGCAGTTGGTCAGAGATGTCGATCTCACGCACGGGCGCGGCCGCCCAAACGATCGAGCAGTGTTGATGCCGCGCGGTCCTGACGATCCTCGAGATCGAGCCACGCCACCCACAGCGATGCGAACCGTTGAATCGGCTCGAACGGCCATTGATCATCGTCGACGACGTGCAGATGTACGTTCGCCTCAGTGATCGTCTCACTGGCACGGACCTCAGCAATTAGCGCTGCAATCTCGCTGGCGCGCACATACATGTCGAGGTCGCCTAGGTCTACAGGGACGCCGGCCTCAACAGCAGCGTCTCGCCCCGAGCGCACAAGCGTGGCCGAGTCGCGCAGTTTGTGCAGTACACCTGGGTGCACGTACACATCAATGTGATTGGCTCGGGGCCGAACCCGTCGGCGTATCCGATCCAACGCAGGTGCGGTGTCTGGGTGGCGGCGCTCAAGCTGACCGATTTCGGCCCATGCACCGTGTTGCGTCAGCGGACGACCCGGATTGCGCACGCTCGTGTGCTGATACTGCCTAAGAACCTCAGCCGGCACCAGCCACTGCAACCCAACCCTGCGCGCATGAATCTGACCTGATGACACCAGCGCTTGAACACGCCGACGAGTCACGCCAAGACGGCGCGCTGCTTCGTCGAGGGGCATGGGATCATTCACTTACCAAATATACCATCCTTGGTATATTTAGCAACCGGCAGTGCCCGCCTGCTTTAGCGGCGGTTGAGCTTGGAGAGCAGGCGCAAGATCTCGAGGTACAACCACACGATGGTGACCAAAAGGCCAACTGCAGCAACCCATTCCATCTGCTTGGGAAGGCCAGCCTTGGCACCCTTTTCGATGAAGTCGAAGTCGAGCGCAAGGTTGAACGCTGCAACGCCAGCAACCAAGAAGCTGAAGCCGATGCTCAACGCACTGGTGTCGTTGAGGAAGCCCACCGAGCCGCCGAACAGATTGATGAGCATTGAGATGCCGTAGAACACCATGATGCCTAACGTGGCGCCGATGACGATGCGGCGCATGCGATCGGTGACCTTGATGATGTTGGTGCGATAAAGAAACAGCATGATCGCAAACACCGCAACGGTGGCGCCTGCGGCCTGCACGACGATGCCGTTCTGATACGACTCGTATGAGTGCGAGATGGCACCGACAAACACGCCCTCTGCCACTGCGTAGATAGGCCCGAGCACCTTTGCGTACTGGGGCTTGAAACGCATTGCGATGACACACACGAACCCAACGAGCACGCCACCCAAGGTCCACATAGGAAACTGCCCGACCCGGCCATCGCTGACGGTGACAGCGCTCCAGCCAACGGCGGCTGCTGCCATCATCAACACGAACAACACGCCCGTTGCCGTTGCGGTGCCGCTTACGGTCATGGACTGGGCGTTCCAGTCGCTGATGGGCCCATCAGTCACAGGCGCCGAACCTGAGCCTGCGCGGGTATGCGCTGCGGGGGCAGCCCATCCGGCCGATGTGGCACCGGCCTGATCGATCTCTTTGAATGACTTGTCATTCAGAATTGGATTCGCCATCTGCGAGCTCCTTGTCTACGTGCGGGTATTGAG
>CAMASN010000047.1 GCA_945861025.1 Ferrithrix thermotolerans DSM 19514 | reverse complement strand
ACTAGCCAGGTTCGCATTGATCAGATCCGCACCCGGCAGGTCCGCACCAGTCAGGTTCGCATTGGGGCCGACAAGATAACCATTGGTCAACTGCCAACCCTCAGGCAACGACGCAGGGACACCAACGATCGAACCCGAAACAACCGCGGACAGGTTCGCAAAGGTCAGAACCGCACCAGCCAAGTTCGCACCCGTCAGGATCGCACCCGTCAGGTTCGCAAAGGTCAGGTCCGCATTGGCCAGGTCCGCACCCGTCAGGTTCGCATTGGACAGCTCCGCATAGGGGCCGACAAGATAACCATTGGTCAACTGCCAACCCTCAGGCAACGACGCAGGGACACCAACGATCGAACCCGAAACAACCCCGGACAGGTTCGCAAAGGTCAGAACCGCACCAGCCAAGTTCGCACCCGTCAAGGTCGCAAATTCCAAGAGCGCACCCGTCAGGTCCGCATTGGTCAGGTTCGCTCCAGTCAGGTCCGCAAAGCGCAGGTCCGCAAAGATCAGGCCGTCCGCACCCGTCAGATAGGTCAGGTCCGCATTGGTCAGGTCCGCACCCGTCAGGATCGCGCCCTGCAGGTTCGCACCAGTCAGGATCGCATTGGTCAGGTCCGCATTGGTCAGGTCCGCACCCTGCAGGTTCGCATTGGTTTTGTCGCAGCCCATCCACTGAACAGACGGGGCTGCCGGAGCCGAGCAGTTCGCGACCGCTAAGGCGGGACTGGTACTGATACCGGTGACTGTGGTCGCAGCAAGAATGGTGCCAATCAGCAGGCCGGCTGTAACTCGTACGAAGCGTTTCATGACGGATCCTGTCGGCTGCGGACACGCGTAGATACGTAATCCCTTTGACAAGAAGAGAACGCGATCGGAACAATTGTCAAGTCAAACAGCAATACAGCGGTGGTGCGACCTGCAACAAATTGACGGTTATCGATGACCGTGGCGCATTCACAAAGCTGCAGCTCGGAGGGGTTTTGATCGACGATACGTGTTTTCGGCACCGGTGTGCGGCACAACTGTTTGCGTTGCAGCTCAACGCCAGCAACCGTCGCAGGGTTCGCCCCCCCCCCCCCCGGGGCACGTGTAGCGCGTGGGGCGATGGTCGAGCGCCAATCAGGAAAACGGCCTCCTGGCTATCTGTTTTAGAGATAGCACCTATGCCTTACAAAGTTGTCGCGTTCACCCCTTGAATCGCCAAATGTGGTGGCCGTCGCCCACGGCGAGTAGTGGAGACCACGGAACGCCACCCAAGCACCACACCCCAAATATGACATGAACAACACCGCGGTGCCCGCGTGTCAAGGACAGCGATGTGACGTACATCCTTAACTTAGTGTTGCCTACACCATGTAACAATCGGGTCCAAACGGGTCCAGAGCCCATTCGACAACGAAAGAGGCCCTTCCCGGTTCCCCGGAAAGGGCCTCTGAACTGCTACTTCACGGGTGGAGCTGAGGGGAATTGAACCCCTGACCTCTTCATTGCGAACGAAGCGCTCTGCCAACTGAGCTACAGCCCCGTGGAATGCGTCGAAAGCCTAGCGGTGGCGTCAGCGAATCAGAAAGCCAGAATCGGCTGACCAACAAATTAGGCGGCGCGGAACCAGGAGTTGTCTGAGTACTGGCTGTGCTGCTCGTACTGCTTGAGCTGAACCAGCTTGTAGCAGTAACCACACAACGACAAGAACGTAATTGCGACGAGGTACACCATCGCCTGAGCGTGGGTGGTTGCAGCAAGGAATGTAGACAGAGCGAACGAGGCAGCAAGCCCAAACAGAACATTGGTGCGGCGCTGACGAACTTCTTGGCGAGGCGTGAGCGTGCGAGCGACCGACGACTGCTGATGCTGATGGCCAGCCGAGCCAGTAATCATTGGCTCGAGGTGACTGCGACGCTGCAATGTTGTTGCGTTGAGATGCTCACGGCTGTGCGTAACGGTGTGCGACTGAGGGCGGTGAACCTGACCTGGACGACCCGATGCGGCCGGCCGAGCGAGCGGCGACTGTGCAAGTGGGCGAGCCATCGATCGCATTGGCGCCATGCCCCGTGTGGGCACCGAACGTTGCAGGCTTGAGAGTTGCCGGTTGAAATCGGAGACCGAAGAACCTGGGCGGTTCTCGTTGCGACTGCGCAATACCGGAGGAAGCAGGACAGCAGCCCATGCGGCGGCGACGGCGAGGAAGACGATTTGAGTCATTGTTCACCGTCCGTTCGGAGAGAGTTTGGATTCGTCATGAGAAGTGTTTGCAGCGCGTACTTCACGACAGGCTATGGACATTGGTGACATGGTAACAGGTTTGTAACTTCTTTACGATTCCGAGACATTCGTGACGGCTTCTGTCACATCTCTTCTTGCTTCGTCTTCGCGCCGGTACACACCCGAGCGGCCACCCGTCTTTTCCCACAGGGCTAGCTCGCCGATGACCATGCCGCGGTCGGCCGATTTACACATGTCGTACACCGTGAGCGCAGCCACAGAACAGGCGTGCAAGGCTTCCATCTCGACCCCAGTGCGATCGACCGTATCGACCTGAGCCTCAATCAAAATCTGATCGTCGCCGATTTCGAAGTTGATGTGCACCGAGCCCACGAGCAGGGGATGGCAGAGCGGAATCATGTCGGACGTTCGCTTCGCAGCCTGGATACCAGCGATGCGAGCCACCCCGAGCACATCGCCTTTGTTGACCTCGCGGTTGGCGATGGCAGCAGTTGTCTCGGGACGCATCTTCACCACGCAACGCGCAACAGCGCGTCGGTGCGTTGGTTCTTTCGGGGTGACATCGACCATCCGTGCGCGGCCAAGGGGATCAAGATGGGTGAACTGCAGATCAGACATGTAAGTACTGAGCGTAGTGAGTTGGCGTGGCCCACGAGCGACAGCGGCACAGAGGCGACCGGCGCAACTGCTCAGCCGCCGATTTGGCTCATTGAGCGAGCGGGTCGAATGAAGTTGACCTGGTTGATCTGATGGCCGGCCCACTTGGTGCCAACGGCTCGTTGAATCTCGGCTGCGAGGTCGTCGTCGGATGCCCCACCGCGCATCAGCTTGAGCAGATCGAACTCGGTGGTCGCAAAGAGACAGGTTCTGAACTGACCCTCGGCGGTGAGCCGCACGCGATCACAGTCGCCGCAGAACGGCTTGGTGATGGTGGGGATGACACCGATCATGCCGGCGCCGTCGGTGTAGCGCCAACGATCGGCTGGCGCGGAACCGCGTGCCGCAACTTGCTCGAGTGGGTAGATCGCGTTGATCGCAGCCACGATTTCGTCTTGGCTCACGACCTTGTCGTTCATCCAATGGCCCGACGCGTCGAGCGGCATGAACTCGATAAAGCGAACCTCGACATTGCGCTCGCGGCCGAATGTTGCCATTGCAACAATCTCGTCGTCGTTGACACCGCGCTCGACAACAGCGTTGATCTTCACCGGATTGAAGCCAGCTTCTTTCGCGGCCTCAATGCCGTCGAGCACACGCACGAGTTCGTCGCGACGGGTCATCTGCAAGAAGCGTTCGGGCTGCAACGTATCGAGGCTGATGTTCACGCGATCGAGGCCAGCGTCACGCAGTTCGTGAGCCACCAACCGAAATGTGGCGCCGTTGGTAGTGAGTGACAAGTCGGGTTTGCATCCGGCAAGAGGTGACGACGACGACGCTGGCACCCGCAATGCAGCCAGCTTGGCGACCAGCACCGGCATGTGCGCGCGAACTGTGGGCTCACCACCGGTGAGACGCAGGCCGTCGACCTCGAAACGCTCGACAAAAATCGCAGCAAGCCGCTCGATCTCTTCGAACGTGAGCACCTCACTACGCGGCAACCATTTCATGCCTTCTTCTGGCATGCAATAGGTGCAGCGGAAGTTACATCGGTCAGTGACCGAGATGCGCAGATCGCGAATTGTGCGCCCGAAGGGGTCAACGAGATCCATCGGCACAGGTTAGACGGCCGCTGCTCCAAAGCGCCCGTTAGAAAGCCAGCACGTACACGGTGACCTCATCACCAACGGCAACGCTGTTGCCGTCAGGAATCTCGGCCAAGGCGTTGGCGAGTGCGGTGGCTGCAAGTTGGTGACTGCCTTGCGGGCCACCTGCCGACACGTGATAGCGACCGTCAGGGCCAAACCGGCCATGCACGCGTTGGTAATGCACTTTGCCATCAGGATTACGACGCAAGGTTGTGTCGGCAATGGCGGTAATACGAGGACGAAGCAATGGCTCGGAGTGGCCCATCATCAACCGCAGTGCTGGGCGAGCCAAGAGTTCGAAGCTGACCAACGACGAAACCGGGTTGCCAGGCAAACCAAACACCGGCACAGCGCGACCGCTGGAGTTGGTGAGCAAACCGAATGCAAACGGCTTAGCGGGCTTAATCGCGATCTGCATCCAGCGCATATCGGCGATGCGCGACAGCACGGCCTTCACGACGTCGTAGTCGCCCATGCTGACACCGCCACTGGTGACGACCGCGTCGCACGTATCGGCCGCGTGCCGAAGTATTGCTTCGAGTGCCTCTTCGTTGTCGCGCACGATGCCGAAGTCGACCGCTATCGCTCCGGACTCGGCGACCATGCCGACGAGCATCGTCTTGTTGCTCTCGCGAATCTGGCCCAACGCAAGCGGGCTGCCATCGTCGATGAGTTCGTCGCCGGTGGACAGCACCGCAACCCGAGCACGCGGCACGATGTCGATGGAGCGAGCGTTCACGCTGGCCAGCACGCCCGCCACAGCGGGACGAATGAGTGTGCCCGGGCCAAAGACCGTGGTGCCATCTTTGATGTCGTCGCCTGCATCGCGGATGGCCTGGCCCGAAGTAGCGGTGGCGTTGATGCGCACGACATGCCCATCGCTGAGTCGCTCGGTGTTCTCAACCATCACGATGGCATCAGCGCCCTGCGGCACGGGAGCACCGGTCATGATGCGAATCGCTTCGCCACGACCCAAGACCCGATCGGGGGCGGCACCGGCCGCAATTTCGCCAACCACAGGAAGATCGCACGGAACGTTGACGAGGTCGGCGGCGATGACGGCGTAACCATCGACAGCACTGTTCGCAAACGGCGGCACGTCTTCTCGAGCGACAACCTCGCACGCCAACACGCAGCCGACGGCGTCGGCGATGTCTGCTGCAACGACGCTCAAGACCGAGCACTGCGACAGCACGATTTGGCGTGCATCTTCGATGGGAATCAGACCCGTGACCATGGCCATGCACGGTAGTGCTTCGGCGCCGCCAGACTGCAGGGGTGAGTGATCATCCCACTTCGTACCGCGCCTTCTCGGCCGATGGACACAGCGCCCGCTGGACCGCGTGGCACCCTGCAGAAACCGCCGCAGACCGACACGCAGACCCTGACGGAGACCCCAGTTCGAGCGAGGAACACCTCACGCTCAGTTGGGACAACGAAGCATGGACTGCGTCGGGCATCGTGCAGAGCGACAACGTGCAATACGTCATGCGGCTTTCCGCCAGTTGGCAAGTGCGTCAGTTCTTGTTGTTCCGTGACATGGACGAGCCCGATCTGTGGATCGGTAACGATGGTGGCGGTCGCTGGGGAGAAATGAATGGCGCCCACCGGCCCGAACTCGATGGATGCGTCGACATCTCGTTGGCATGCACCCCGTTCACCAACACCATCGCTATCCGCCGCCTCGCCCTGCATGTCGGCGACGCAGCCGAAATCATCGTGGCCACCGTCGACGTTGAAACGCTCGACATTCAGCCCGTGACTCAGCGATACAGCCGACTCGACACACATCGTTGGAAGCTTGAGCAGATGGCTACCGCAGATTCGATCGAGTTCGATGTCGACGAGTTCGGTCTCGTGATCGACTACCCATCGCGATTCCGACGCGTTGATTAGAGATTCGGCTCGCCAATCACTCGGCGCAGCTCGGTGCGGAACGCCGGGCCGTATTGCGGATGGTCGAGCGCCAGTTCGACCACGGCGCTGAGCCAGCCAACTGGATTGCCCGTGTCGTAGCGGCGCACATCGCGCAGCACACCATGGAATGGTCCGCTGCCGGCCTGCACTCGCAGCGCATCGGTGAGCTGCAACTCGCCACCAGCGCCCGGCTTGAGATGCTCGATGGCGGTGAACACATCAGGGGTCAACACATAGCGACCAATAATGATGAGGTCGCTCGGTGCGTCCGCAACCGCTGGCTTCTCGACAAGGTCGCGAACGGCCACGACGCCATCGGCATTGATATCGCCGATGGGATCAATGACTCCATACGCGCCGACTTCATCGCGTGGCACTCGCTTGAGGCCCACCACGCTGCCACCCGACGACACGCACACATCGCACATCACGCCGAGCAGCTCGCTGGAACCCATCAGTTCGTCGGGCAGCATGACAGCGAATGGTTCGTGGCCCACGACATCGCGGGCGCACCCGACGGCGTGGCCAAGGCCGAGCGCCGCATGCTGGTAGGCGAAACTCACACGCACATCGCGCCCAAGCGCCCGCATGCGTTCGGCCATTTCGGGGCGGCCACTGGCGATCAACTTCTCGATGATCTCGGGGGCGTCGGCAAAGTACGCCTCGATGGCTGGCTTGTTGCGGCTGTTCACGATGACGATGTGCTCAATGCCAGCGCCGACGGCCTCATCGATGATGAGTTGCAGGGCGGGCACATCGATGATGGGCAGCAGTTCTTTGGGTACAGCTTTGGTCGCTGGCAAAAAACGGGTACCGAGCCCGGCTGCTGGTATGACGGCCGTAGTTACTCGCATGGGGGGTGAGCCTACAAAGCCGGTACGCTGGCACTCGTTACTGTCGACTGCTAGAAGGTTTCGGAGACCCGGTATGCCAACCTACGTCTACAAATTCATCGACACTGGCGAGACCATCGAAGTGCAGCAAGCGTTTACCGACGATGCGCTCACTGAGGCCATGCACCCCGCCACCGGCAAGCACATGCCCGTGAAGAAGGTCTTCTTGCCCGTGGGTGTCACCTTCAAGGGCGGCGGGTTCTACAAAAACGACAGCCGCGGCGGCTCAGGGTCGAGTTCTTCATCAAGCTCAAGCAACACTGCGTCTACCTCTAGCGACTCCAGCAGCTCGAGCTCGTCGTCCAGCGACTCAAGTTCCAGCTCCCCAAGCACGCCAGCACCCGCCGCTGCCGCACCAGCAAGCTCTCCGGCTAGCAGCTCGTCGGCGTCTTCAGCCAGTTAGTCCCCTGCCGCCGTTACGCTCGGCGGCGCTACCATCTCGTTGTCTTCTCCCGCCGTTCTTGACGCGCCCGAGGAGGCTCTATGCGCTTGATTCCGCGTATACGAATTGTGTTTGCCCGCCACCCGTTCGCCTACTGGGCGTGCGTTGCAACGTTCTCGCTGTGGGTAGCGATCTCGGTCAACTCGGCGCTCGCGGGCGCTCAGCACCAACGCGAATCGTGGGGCCGCTCAGCGGCGGTGCTCGTCGCCACCCAGCGTGTCGAGCCAGGAGAATTGCTCACTCACGCTGTTGCGTTACGCGACATTCCCATCGCACTGAAACCACCGGCGGCACTCGGCACCTTGCCGCGCGACGCTACGGCACGACAGAGAATAGAGGTTGGTGAGGTGCTGGTTGGCCTCGACATTGGGCACGGCGACGGACCCCTCGCTCTGCTTCCTACCAACTGGCTCGCGCTCGTGGTTGAGTCCGATAACAGCCCAATGTTTTCTGTCGGCGACAGCGCTGTAGTTCTCGCAGGCGGCCACATCATTGCTGCCGACGCCATCGTTATCGAGGTGGTCGAACGCGGCGTCGTGGTGGGAGTGCCATCAGATGCAGCCGGACCCGTGGCCGATGCCGCAAATCAGCACATTGCTACAGTTGCCCTCAGCGCCAACCCGCAGCAACGATGACCAATACGGTCACGCCAAGCGCAAGGCGATACACCACAAAGGGCGTGAAGCTTCGTGTGCGCACCCATTTGAGCGTGCCCCACACGGCGATCCAGCCCGCTATCCCACTGGTGAGCACACCAACCGCCATCGCAACGCCGAACCCTGGCGGCACGCCATCTTGAATCAATTTGAGACCCTTGTAGGCAACAGCCCCACCGGTAATCGGCAGGCTCATCAAAAAGCTCATCCGTGCGGCCGTATCGCGGTTGAAACCCAAGAACCTGCCGGCGGTAATGGTGATACCCGAGCGAGAGGTGCCCGGATTGAGAGCGAGCACCTGAGCCGCACCCACGATGATTGCGTCGCGCTTCGAGTACTGCTCAATCTTTCTTTCACCCACGCGGCGATCGATGTAGGCCAACAAGAGCCCAAACACAATGAGGCTCACGGCAATGAGCACCGGCTTGCCCAGCTTCTCGTCGATGGTCTTTTCGAACAACGCGCCAACCGCTGCGCCCGGCAGAGCCGACAACACCAACAGCCATGCGAGGCGACCCTCGGGGTTGGTGGGCCGCTCTCGTTTCACCACGAGGCGCACGCCCTCACGTACGTAGGTGTTTACATCGCGGCGGAAGTACAACAACGCGGCGACCAATGTGCCCATGTGTAGCGAGACATCGAAAGCCTTCTCGAAAGAGGGAGTCGGAAAGTCGTTCCAGCCGAACAGCCAAGGCACGAGCAGCAAGTGGCCACTCGACGAAATCGGCAAGAACTCAGAGAGGCCTTGCACAAGGCCGAGCACGATGGCGTGGAGAATTGGCACGGCAAATGTTTAGTGGATGCTGGTGCTCGGCACCACACGTGGTGACCATGGCCGATGTTGGTCCCAGTGATGGCCAACGACGCGAGCAACGCGCAACTTGGCCAAGAAATCGGCGGGGCTATCGAAGTCGGGCATCTCGACATACGCAGCGCCGAGCGCGAGCGGCACGTGGGCATCGCTGCCAGCACCACCAGCGAGATCGAATTCTTCGGCAAAAGCCGCAGCCTTGGCGTTGAGCGACTTGAGCGAGGTCTTTGCGTTCAGAACCTCGATGGCGTCGATGAGCCCGTCGTTGGCAAGGTCGCGCATTGCCGACTCTTCAAGATTGCGGCGCATGGGATCGAACGGGTGCGGGATGTAGACCAAGCCGCCTTGCTCGCGAATGAGCCGCGCTGCCTCGCGCGGTTGCACACCAATAGGTACTCGTTCGTTGAGGAACAGCCCGATGATTTCGCCCGCGTGAGTCTTGAGTTCCTCACCCACGATGACCCGGCATGGCAAGTTGGCCGCAACCTCAAGCGCTCCACGTATTGCGTTGTGATCGGTGATGCACAGCACGTCGATGCCGCACGCGACCACCGCTTCGAGAAGCTCATCGGGGGTGGTCGTGGAGTCGCCGCTCCACATTGTGTGGCTGTGCAGATCGACGCGCACCCATCCGTCTCGCAGGGGTTCCGCGAGATGTGGGTGCCGCTCGATTGCTGCAGCTGTCGGCGATGCCACCTATGCGCCGCTCATCGTGACGTCGGCAATGACCAAGCTCACACCAGCTGCCATCGAGGGCAACCAATCGACATCGCCACCCACTTCGACAATGTCGTGCAACATGCGCTGCAAGGTGGAAGCGATAGTGAACTCGCGCACCGGGGCACCCAGCTGGCCCTTTGAGATCAGCAGACCCGAAGCGCCAGTTGAGAAGTCGCCGCTAATGGGATTCACACCGCTGTGCAATCCCTGCACCATCTGGATGAGCACGCCATCTTCAACATCGGCCACAAGCTCGGCCTGTGTACGTGCGCCCGGCTTGAGCTGCATCGCCAAGCAACCGACGCCGGGCGTGCCTTTGAAGCCACCACGAACCGAGTTGCCGGTGCTGACTGTTCCGGCGCGGCGAGCGCTGTACGACGAATGCACGAAGCCCTGCAGCACGCCGGCCTCGATGAGCGAGTTGCGGCGCGCTGCCAAACCTTCGCCATCGATGTCGGTAGCCGTATAGGCCTTGGGATTGGTGGGGTCATCGATGAGCGTGAACAGCGGCGAAGCAACAGGCTCGCCAACACGGTTAGCGAACAAGCTGCGACCTTTGATGACATTTTCGCCGTTGAGCGCACTGCTGATGACTCCAAGGAACTGCGCTGTCACGTACGGATCGAGCACAACAGTGACGCGCTTTGAAGGCGGCTTTATAGCGCCGAGCAAGCGGGTGGCGCGATCGGCTGCCTCGCGCGCTGCCTTGCCAAGATCGAACTCGTGCGGCGAGCGTCCGACGCTGAATCCGAAACCGGTTTGGGTCTCGTCGCCGTCGTCGGCAAGCGTGCTGACCGATACGTAACACGCGTTCTCACGGCCGTTGACCCTGATACCCGTGGTGGTGGCAACCGCGGTCTCGCCAGCGCCATCGCTGTAGTTGGCGTCGTCGACACGCACTCGCGGATCGGATGCTGCCGTGAGCCGCTCGAGTTCTTTGGCGAGGGCGATCTTGTCGGCCGTGGGATACGCAGCCAAGGCCTCGTTCCACAGTTCTTGCGGCACTACGGCGACGCCATCGGGTTCGGCGAGGCCGGCCCATTCGTCGGGGGTACCGAACGCCACGTTGTCGCGTGCCTGCGCCAGCACCGAGGCAATGGCTGACTCGTCGAGCGTGCCTGCATAGGCGAAGCCAGTGCGACCATCTTTGATGACACGAATCCCGATGCCCTCGCTCTGCGCGCTCACGAAGTGCTCGACCTCGCCTTCGTACGTGCGAATGTCGGTCTCGACACCGCGAGCGACGTAGGCCTCGACCTGCTCGCCTCGGGAGGCCTGGGCAATCACGCGATCGGCGATGTCTTGCAGTTGCGAAGAACCAGAGCTCATGACGCGGTGCCGCCAATGGTCATCGACTTCACCCGCAACGTTGGCTGGCCATCGCCCACCGGCACGCCTTGTCCGTCTTTGCCACACGTGCCCGGGTTGCCCATCGCGAAGTCGTTGGCCAACGCATCGATATCGCGCAGAACCTGCGGGCCATTTCCAATGAGGTTGCCCTCGCGAAGCGGATCGGTGAGCTCACCATTTTCGATGAGATATGCCTCGGTCATGCCGAACACGAAATCGCCTGAAGCGGTGTTCACACTGCCGCCACCAAGCTTGGCGACGTACACGCCATAGGGCGTATCGCGAATGATGTCTTCGGCGTTCTCGGTGCCATTGAGCACATAGGTGTTGGTCATGCGCACCATCGGCAGATGCATGTAGCTCTGCCGGCGGCCATTGCCCGAGTGAGCGTGGCCCTCTTTGCGGGCTCGAAGGTGATCCCACATGTAATCGGTGAGCACCCCATCCTGGATGAGCACGTTGTGCTGGCTCGGATGGCCTTCGTCGTCGATGCCGATGGCACCCCATTCGCCGGCCATCGTGCCGTCGTCGACCAATGTGACGAGTGGAGACGCAACGAGTTCGCCCACCTTGCCGCGGTACACGCTGGCGCCCTTGCTCACGAGGTCTGCCTCGAGGCCGTGGCCGCACGCTTCGTGAAACAACACCCCACCGCTGCCGGCTTTGATAACTACAGGAACTGCACCGCTGGGCGCAGGACGGGCACGCAGCTTGGTGATGGCCTGGCGTGCCGCGGTACGAGCCAGTTCTTCGACATCGTGCTGATCGAACAGTTCGAAGCCAATTGTGTGACCCAACGACTCGAAACCGGTTTGCATACCGGCATCGCCATTAGCCACCACGCTGATGCGCAGGATGTGGCGAACCTGTTCGTCTTCGGCCAGCAGGCCGTCGCTGTTCGCGACGATGATGCGCTTGCGACTGTCGGCGTAACCGGCCGACACCTGGCCGATAGCCCCACCCATTGAGCGAGCAGCTTCGTCGACACGTTGCAACAACGACACCTTGGCAGCCTTGCCAACTGTGTCGGGATAGATCTCGATGCGGTTCACCACGTGTGCTGGCGAGCGAGTGAGCGACACAACACGAGTACCTGCGCCACCCTGCGAAGCAACTGCGCTGGCGGCCTCGGCTGCAGCGCGCAGGCCGGCCTCGGACAGATCGGCCGTGTACGCGAACCCCGTGGTTTCACCGACGACGACGCGGATGCCAGCGCCGCGATCACGCCCACTAGAAACTTGCTCGACTCGCCCATCGTCGAGTCCCGCCGACGTAGACGCCTTATCTTCGGCATAGACCTCGGCAAAGTCGCCGCCCTTGCGCAAGGCCGTTGCCAAGACGCGCTCAAGTACTTCGTGTTCAATCACCCAACCAGCCTACGGGCATGACCATCACCACATGATGACGAGCGGTAAGGTCCGCGATGTTGGTATTGGAACCCGCCCGACCACCGAGGAGCACACGTGAATCACGCCATTCGAAATGGATTTCTGGTTGCCCTTGCACTGGTTACGGGCGCGGCCTGCGGCAGCGACAGCACGGTCGTTGCACCACTTGAATCGATCGCAGCGATCGACACCGTCGTTACGTCCGATACCCCCGACTCGTTGGCTCAGGCGCCATCAGGCGTCGGAGGCCTCGGCACCGCTCCGCCAACAAACCAACTTGGGAGCGTCGCTCCATCGGTCTCCACATCAAGCACTGTTGACCCATCGACTGCGCCGTGCACATTTGATGCCATCCACGCCCAGACCGGCGCTCCCCCTGCTGGGATCACCGATATTGATCTCCGTTGCGAAGGCGACTGGGCCTCGTGGGTCGGCAAAGCCGACGACCCAACGCAGTTCGACGGCTACTTCGCAGTGGCGCAGCGAACGGCTCAGGCCTGGAAAACGGTGAACCTCGGAACTGCCGGAGTCTGCGCCGATGGCGGAGTTCCCGAGGCGTTGTGGACTGCGCTCAACTGCACCGAGTAGGCCGCTCGGCCATCGCGGAGCTACGACCACGATCTTGAGTGACTAGAGTGGTCTCTTATGTCTGTGCAAGCCGAAGTCGCTCAACCACAGGCGCGCACCCGACTGCCTTGGTTACGTGAAGCAATCGTGCTTGCCGTTGTCTATGTGGTCTACGGACTCGTGCGTAATCGGTTCGGTTCGGCAAACCTCCATGGCGACGATGCACCGCTGCATGCGTTCAACAATGCGATGCGAGTTATAGACCTCGAAACGACCCTCAACCTCTTTCACGAGGCAACGATCCAACGTTGGTTCCTTGACACGCCATTCATCTCCTTCTTCAACATTTTTTACGGCACCGCACACTTCGTGGTCACCCTCAGCGTGCTGATGTGGTTGTTCGTTCGTCGGCATCATGTGTTCGCACGGTGGCGCACCACCTTGGTGGCCACCACGGTCGCGGCACTCATTGGATTCGCATTGTTCCCGCTGATGCCTCCCAGGCTCGTCAACACTCCTCCGTCCGAGTCGCGTTTTGGTGGCGGTCAACTTGCTCTCGACCGAGACCTCCCCAACTACGGATTCGTCGACACGCTTCGTGACGGCAAAGGCGTGTGGTCCTTCGACTCACAGGGCATGGACAACATCACGAACCAGTACGCCGCGATGCCCAGCCTGCACATCGGCTGGAGCCTGTGGTGCATGTTGGTGTTATGGCGATTCAGCCGCCGCCTCATCTCACGACTCCTTGCACTGGCCTATCCCCTGCTCACCCTCATCTCCATCGTTGCTACCGCGAACCACTTCATCATCGACGCTGCTGGCGGCATCGCAATTGTGATCGTCGGCTCGCTCGTCGCCCACACTGTCGAGCGTGTGCAAAGAAACCGAGGCGCCGCTGCATTCAGCGCAGGCCCTAGTTCAAGTATCGATGTCCTTGTTGACCACTGAGTCCGAGACAAGGCAAGCCACCCACCGAGTTGGCTCTCGCGACGTAGCGATCACGGCTGTCGTCGCAGTCGCGCTGCACCTGCCGGCGTTGATACGCAAAACGGCGTTGAACAGCGACGAGGCCACCATGGCAACCGTCGCTCGCATGATGAGCAACGGCGCACGGCTCTATTCGGGCACAGTCGACCGCAAGCCACCTGGAGCATTTCTCGTCTACCGGCTGCTCGAACCCATCTTTGGGATGTGGAGCCTCACGGCAGCTCGCTGGGTTGCGCTTGCAGCCATCGTGGCCGCGGCATGGATTCTCGCTCTCGAGGCGCGACGCCGCTGGACCCACGTAGTGCCGCTCGCGGTTGCGCTGTTGTTCGTGGTCGCCTTTGCTGCGCTGCCAGCGGAAGACTCAAGTGCCGTCGGATTCGAGTTGCTCGCGATCCTGCCCATGGTCGCCGCGTTCGTTCTCGGAGCCCGAGGGCGCGTTCTGCTCGCCGGCGTAGCCCTTGGTGTCGCCACGTTGTTCAAGCAGCCCATGCTGCTCGGAGCCTTGCCGCTCACGGCGCAATGCCTCGGCCTCACCGCTCCATGGACACGCCGCGTGGCGTTACTGGTCCTTTCGGGCGCCGCATGCGCGGCAACGATTGTGCTTGGCCTCGCACCGTTCGGGCTGCACAACGCTTTGTCGTGGTTTGCCGGTAGCGGCGACAACTACCTCGGCGGCACCAGGCTCTCGATGGTAGCCATCATCACCCTCGAGCAGATCGGGTCAATTGTTGCACTCACCGGCGGGCTCATCGTGCTTGCGACAGTGGCTTGGGTCAAACGGCGCCCACCGCTCGACCTCACGGTTTGGGTAATCTCCAGTGTGGTTGCCGCCTCAATCGGTTTCCGATTCGTGCTGCACTATTTCAATCAGTTGCTGCCGGCATTGGTGCTGATGGCCGCACCGGCGTTGGTGAGCTTCGCTGTCGTGCGCAGGCCCTGGCCGCGGTTCGCCGCTGTATGGATCGCAGGCGCTTCGGCGTTCAGCATGTTCACGTTGCTCGCCGCCGATTCCTTCCACACTCTGCCAAACGTCGACAACGTGGCGCGGGCGGTCGCTGAGCGAACCAAGCCGGGCGACAAAGTGTTCGTGTGGGGTCAGGTACCCGAGATCTATTGGCTCAGTCAGCGCGACCCAGCCACGCGCTACCCGCACGTTGGGTTTATCACCGGCATCACACCGAAGCGGCCAGGGGTTCCGGCCTATCAGCTCTCGACGCCATCATCGGCCGAAACGCTGCTCAGCGATCTCGCCGCAAACCATCCTGCGCTCATCATCGATGCAGCAATCCAACGGGTTCGCGGTGGCGATCGATACCCAATGGCCACGAGTCCCATCGCTGCGTTCGTAAAGAACGGCTACTGCGTTGTCGATGTAATCGACGAGATCTCGCTGCTCGCCCCCTGCAAGCCGTAGGTCGGCTCGTCGCCCAAGCACAGCAAATGCACGCCACCGGCAGTCAAGGGGTAGCGTTTTGAGCCATGGCCCTCGAGTCCATTCGCGAACCCGCAGATCTACGAACCCTCTCGTACCCCGAACTCAATGAGCTCGCAGGTGAGATTCGCGACTTCGTGGTGCAGGCAGTAGCCGAAACCGGCGGTCATCTCGGTTCAAATCTTGGCGCCGTCGAACTCACGCTCGCACTGCATCGAGTCTTTGAATCGCCTCGCGACGCCGTGTTGTGGGACACCGGCCATCAGGCCTACATCCACAAGATCCTCACGGGCAGGCAGGATCGGTTCGATCAGCTGCGCCAGGCCAACGGGTTGTCGGGCTATCCAAGCCGCGAAGAGAGCCAGCACGACTTCATCGAAAATAGCCACGCCAGCACGGTGCTGTCGTATGCCTACGGGTTGGCCGCAGCACGAGACGCAGGCACCAGCGCAGACCGACGCCATGTTGTCGCCGTCATCGGAGACGGCTCGATGACCGGCGGCATGGCCTACGAAGCGCTGAACAACCTCGGCCACAGCCAACGCAGGGTCATCGTGGTGCTCAACGACAATGGCCGCAGCTACGCGCCAACCATCTCGAACCTCACTGCGTCAACCATGCCGATGCCGGCACAGCTTCCCGAGGCTGATCGCGCCGACCCACACACGGTGCCCGAGCGAATCGCCAACCGTCTCAGCCAAACGCTCACCAGCATCCGGCTGAATCCTGTGTACGTGCGCCGGCAGCGCAAAATCGAACACTTCCTGCGCGAGTTGCCCGTTGTGGGCCCGCAAGCCGGAAAGGGCATGGAGGCCTTCAAGGCCGCTGTGCGCGAATTCTTGCAGCCGCCAGCGTTCTTCGAAGCCCTTGGCGTTCGCTACGTGGGCCCAATCGACGGACACAGCATCGTTGACCTTGAGCACGCATTCGCAAATGCAATCGAACTCTCCGCCGAGGGTCCCATCTGTGTGCATGTCGTGACCCAAAAAGGCCGCGGCTACTCACCCGCCGAAGACGACGACGAAAAGCACCTTCACGACACGCCGGTTTTCGACGCCGCCGTTGGTCCACCCAAGGCACTTCCGTCGGGCTACACGCAAGCGTTCGCCGATGCCATCGTGAAAGAGGCCGAGGCCGATCTACGCATCGTGGCCATCACCGCAGCGATGCCCGGACCCACCGGCCTACTTCCGTTCGAGCAACGATTCCCCGATCGATTCTTCGACGTCGGCATCGCCGAGCAACACGCAGTAACAGGTGCTGCCGGCATGGCGATGGGCGGCCTACGCCCAGTAGTGGCGCTGTACTCCACGTTCTTGAACCGCGCATGGGATCAAGTGGTCTTCGACGTAGCCCTGCATCGACTGCCGGTCATCTTCTGTCTCGATCGCGCGGGCATCACCGGCGACGACGGCCCAAGCCATCACGGTGTCTACGACATGGCGTTGCTTGCGAAGGTTCCCGGCATGCGCGTGCTCGCTCCGTCAAGCGCCCAAGAGCTTGGCGTAATGCTGCACGACGCAATCTCGCTCGCCGACGATGGCCCCGTCACCATTCGCTACGCACGCGGTGCGGCCCGTCAAGTCAGCGAGCACGAAGTGGGTAATGGCCTGCTCGCCCGGCGCATTCGCGAGGGCGACGGAAGCGTGTGCATCCTCGCCATCGGCAAGATGGTGGCTGCCGCCGAAAAGGCCGCCGAAGAGTTAGCCAGCGAGGGACACCATGTCACCGTGTTCGACGTGCGCTGCTGTGCACCGCTCGACCCCGCAATGATTCTCGAAGCCTCACGGCACCATTACGTTGTCACCATCGAAGACGGAATCCGCGATGGCGGCATCGGTATGACCATTGCCGACCAAGTGCACGCAATCAACGCCTCCGTGCCGGTCGAGGTGCTGGGCATTCCCACCAAGTTCATCCCGCAGGCCAAAGCCGAGCGAATCCTTGCCACCCTTGGCCTTGACGCCACCGGTGTCGCTGCAACGATTCGGGCCAGAACCGACATCGCACGGTGAATCTCGCCGTCGAACTCGAGTTTGCGTTACGACTCGCCGATCTGGCCGATGCGTACACGCTGCCCTTCTACGAGGAGCGCGCCTTCACAGTGGACCGCAAGACCGACCGCAGCGAGGTCACTGAGGCCGACCGCCAGACCGAAGCGCTGCTACGCGCAGCGGTCGCCGAGGCATTCCCCAATCATGGTTTCGTTGGCGAAGAGGCCGGCGTTTCCGGCGATCCCACATCGCCGTGGCGTTGGATCGTCGATCCCATCGATGGCACCAGCAACTTCGTCCGCGGCATCCCCGTGTGGGCCACGCTGATTGCGCTCACTCACGCCGACCACGGATCCGTTGTCGGCGTGGTGTCTGCTCCGGCGATGCAACGCCGCTGGACCGGCGCTGTTGGATTGGGCGCCGCAGTCAACGGCAAACCAATTCATGTCTCCACCATCTCAAACCTCGTCGACTCGCAGGTGTGCGTCACGTATAGCTCGGGTTGGGACAAGGTAGGCCTCACCTCAAAACTGGTTGAGTTGCAGCAGTCGGCATATCGCGCTCGCGGCTTCGGCGACTTCTGGCAACACATGCTCGTGGCCGAAGGCGCTGTGGAAATTGCAGTCGACGCCATCGGCGTGCAGCCGTACGACCTCGCCGCGCTGCAAGTGGTGGTCGAACAGGCGGGCGGCACGTTTACCGACCGCTTTGGAGTGCGTACCTTTGAGTCCAACTCAGCGGTCAGCTCAAACGGTCTGATGCACAGCGACGTGATCCGTCGCATCGGCCCAACGCCATGACCGATCTGGTCATTCGCAACGCACGACTCGTCGATGGGTCTGGTGCCGATGCGCGAATGGCCGACATCAGTGTCACAGGCGACCGCATCACCGGCGTGCACGAAGCCGGCACCGCATCTACGAGCAACGCCGGGCGCACCATCGAGGCCGACGGATTGCTGCTCACACCGGGCTGGGTCGACGTTCACACTCACTACGACGCGCAGGTCAGCTGGGACCCATGGCTCACACCGTCCTCGTGGCACGGCGTCACCAGCATCGTGATGGGCAACTGCGGTGTTGGCTTCGCCCCAGCGCAAACCGATCGTCACGAATGGCTCATTGAGCTCATGGAGGGCGTCGAAGACATCCCCGGCTCGGCAATGACCGAAGGCATCTCGTGGGAGTGGAGCACGTTCCCTGAGTACCTCGATGCAATCGAGCGAAGGCCACACGCCATCGATGTCGGCACACAGATCGCGCATGGCGCACTACGCGCATACGTGATGGGCGAGCGTGGCGCAGCCAACGAGCCAGCCACCGCCACCGACATCACCAACATGGCCGCGCTGGTCGAAGAAGCGCTTCGCGCCGGCGCCCTCGGGTTCAGCACCAGCCGCACTCCGCTGCATCGCAGCAAGAGTGGCGAGCTCGTGCCCGGCACCACCGCTCACGCCGGCGAACTGCTCGGTATCGGCGAAGCTATTCGCCGAGTAGGACACGGCGTTTTTCAGTTTGCTCCAGAGCACGCCCGACTGCCTGTCGACGAATGGCCGTGGATGCGTCAGTTGGCCGAGCTCACTGGCCAACCCGTGTGCGTGAACCTCAATCAGCCCGACTCCGCGCCCGAGGTGTGGCGCGAAGTGCTCGGCATGCTCGATACCGCAGCTGCCGACAACGTGCCTCTGTACGCCCAAATCGCGGGCCGCTCAATCGGAATTCTTTACTGCCTGCACGGCAGCGTGCACCCGTTGCTATTTCACCCCGCGTATGCCGAGATCGCGCACCTGCCAATGCCCGAGCGACTCGTGGCGCTCAGCGAGCCAGGGCGTCGGCATCGCATCATCAACGAAGTACCCGACGACCACGGGCTATTTCGCTCCGCTGTGCTCAACAAGCTCGATCGCATCTATCCGGTAGATGGCGCCAACATCGATTACGAGCCCGACGCAAATGCCTCGGTGCTCGCTCACGCGCAGGCGCGTGGTGTGCCAGCGATGCAGCTGTTGCTCGATCAGCTCACCAGCCTTGGCGGCAACGGCATGATCTACGCGCCGTTCTTCAACTACAGCTACGGCGACCTCTCGATGACCTACGAGGCAACGCAACATCACCGCACCCGCATGGGTCTCAGCGATGCGGGCGCACATTGCGGAGCTATCTGCGACGGCGGCACGCCAACATTCATGCTCACTCACTGGACCCGCGATCGCACGCGAGGACCACTGCTTCGCCTCGAGCATGTCGTGCATCGCCAAACCCAGCAGACGGCTCAGTTATACGGACTGCACGATCGCGGCCTTGTGGCCCCGGGCATGCGCGCCGATCTCAACCTCATCGACTACAACGCGTTGGCATTCGACATGCCGAGCATGGCGTTCGATCTACCGGCACAGGGCCGACGGCTCGTGCAGAAAGCTCGCGGCTACCGCGCAACATTCGTGGCCGGAGTGCAAACCGTAGACAGCGACCAGTTCACCGGCGCCTTGCCAGGCCAGCTCATTCGTGGTCCACAGCGAGCCTGACCGAGTAGTTACTCAACGAGGTCTGTGTCTCGCGGGCCAAACGTGAAGAAATGTTTGAGGTACTGAGTGGGATCGGCATTGCCCCAGTCGTAGGCGGCCACCTGCGCGGCGCTTCGACGTCCGAGCAATGACCGGAACAACTCGAAACGGCTTGCCCGCAGGGTGACCGGCGCATCGGATGCACCAATCTCGTCGCCTTCGGTGGTGACCACCCGAACCGCTGGAAGGTCAGCGGCTCGAACCTCGGCAACGAATCCACCAGCGATAATCGGTATTGCCCACTGGCCAAAGTGCTCCGGAAGCGAAGCCTCGAGACCAAGCGCTCCACGCAGATCGGCCTCATGCGCGTACAGATCGAACACTGCCCGGACCGGTACGCCCGGCTCCCCAGAAGACAGCACCGATTCGAGTATTGGCGCGTCCTGAGTCCATCCGGCGAGCAGATTGCTGAGGCTCGAGTGTTGGTGACGCGCAACCTGCGCGGCAGTCCATGGGTCGGTGGTCACCCCATCGAGATTGCCCGTGCGCACGTCTTCGGTGATACCACGCAGGTGGGCTACCACGTCATGCACGGTCCATTCAGGAGTGGCAGGGCAGGTCTGATTGGCCGCCTCGTCGGAAAGCCCGGCGGTCATCTCCGTGATTCGTGCGCGTGCCGATGCGTACAACGATCCCAATCCGTCATGCATGTCCGCACTGTACGCCGCATCGCCCTCCAAAAAGTCTGCATGGGTGCGGTTTGGGAGGCGGAATCAAGGGGTGAGCGCAAGAAGTTCGGCGAGTTTCTCCGATGGTGTCATGTAGCCAAGGGTTTTGCGTGGTCGGTTGTTGAGGCTGTCAGCGATGCGGGCGAGGTCTTCGATGGTGTGAACGGCAAGGTTGGTGCTCTTGGGCATGTATTGGCGTAGAAGCCCGTTGGTGTTTTCGTTGGTTCCGCGTTGCCATGGCGAGTGCGGATCACAGAAGTAGATCGGCACGCCGGTGGCGACGCTGAACTGGGCATGAGCTGCGAGTTCCTTGCCTTGGTCCCAGGTGATCGATCGCATCATCGCGTCGGGCAGAGTGGCGATCGCGTTCGACATTGCCGTGTTGACATCGAGGGCTGTCTTGCCGTTCGCCAGATGCAACAACAACACGAAACGAGTCGAGCGTTCGACCAGCGTGCCGACCGCGGAACGGTTGTTGTTACCCATGATCAGGTCACCTTCCCAGTGCCCGGGCACCGCCCGATCATCGGCCTCAGCCGGTCGGTCAGAGATCATCACCATCCCTGGGATCTGCCCGCTGGTGCCACCGCCGCCATGACGCACCCGGCGTTGAGCGCGCCCGGAACGCAAGCAGCGATGCAGCTCACGGCGTAGTTCACCACGGCCCTGAACGAACAGCGACTGGTAGATCGTTTCGTGGCTCACCTGCATCATCGGATCATCTGGGAACTCGCGCCGCAACCGGCCAGCAATCTCTTCAGGCGACCAGAGCTCGATCAGCCAGGTCGTGACCAAGCACATTAACCGCGGGTTCGCCAGCTTGGGGTCCTTGGGTCGCCTGGCCTGCTCGCTAGCGCGGGCGTGTGCCGCGTAGGCCCGATACTCGTCGCGGCCGCCGTTGGCGTTCACCTCGCGCGACACCGTCGACACCGAACGACCCAACCGACGGGCGATCTGCGTGAACGACCAGCCGGCCACCAGCCCAACACGGATCTCCTCGCGCTCAGCAACCAACAACCGGCCCGGGCCAGGCGCCCACGGCAACGACACAGCTGCACGTTCGCGCATAAACACATTCACCACCCCATGCGCGGAGCATCCCACCCGGCGAGCAATCTCCCGATACGACAGACCCGCCCCGACCAGTCGCATCACCTCGCTCACAACACCAGCACCCAACTGCTTCGACACCAGCAACACCTCCACAAGTCAACGGACATCATCAACTCACCAAGGCACCATTGCGCACACCAGTTGATTCCGCC